>NZ_CP022527.1:2100000-2371912 GCF_002237445.1 Neisseria sp. KEM232 | reverse complement strand
GTTGTTTAATGCTTTTTGACGGAAATCGATAGAGTAGGCCATAAAACGGGAACGGGTAAGGTGTGGAGTTAAGGGAGAGAATTATATACTTTTTGTTTTGTTTAACTATAGTGAGCCAAAATAGAAAAGATACAAGGCAGCAAGCCGCAGACAGTATGGGTAATACGGCAAGGCGCAGCAACGCCGTATATTTTTTATTTTGGCTCACTATATCTTAACTGCGGCTCCTCTTTTTTCCAGACCGCCGTTAAGGCCGTCTGAAACCCGTCGGCCGAAAGAGTTTCCTCTCACGCTTGCGGAGAAAGTCGTGTTGTACAGGGCGGAAGCGTCGGCCGTTGCGAAAACTTTGCGGGGCGGAAATAAAAGCAGTTCTGCGAACTGCCACCCCCACCCCTGCCCTCCCCCGCGCTTAGGGCGCAGGGGAGGGAGTTTGGTACGCGGCGGGTTTGACGTTTTCAGACGGCCTTTGATACTTTCAGGCTGCTTTCGAGACCATCGTAGCAGCATTCCCACAGCGGCACTTCGTCGCCGGGAACGCTTCCTGCCAGCAGCGCGGTTTCAAGGGCGGCATGGAAGGCGGCGCGGGTAGCGGGTCGGGCGAACCATTCCTCGAAGGCTTGGTTGAAGACCGCAGGATCTTGGCGGCGGCCGGCGGGCAGATAAAAATCCTGCCGCCATTTTTTGCTGCCGACGGGCAGCGCCGTCCACGTTTCGACAAAGGCGGCAAGAGCGGGCAGGCGGTCGGCGTGCTGCGTCCAGATGTCGAGCAGTTCGGCGGTGATGTCCAAATCGGCGTAGTGGAACATCAGCAGCGCGGCGGCGGGGTTGCCGTCGGGTGCGGTGAGCCGGCGGGCAAACCAAGCGCGGGCGAAGCGGTGCATAAAGTCCGATTCGGCAGCCGACCAGACTTCGGACAGGTCGCAGCGCAGTTTGTCGAGCTGCATTTCTTCCAGACTGGGGATGTCTTCGCCGCGTGCGATGCCATCGAGTATGCGCGGCAGAAAGTATTTCATGTCTCGGGCGGTGGCAGCTTCGTAGTCCGAAGGAACGCTGCCGAGATAGGTTTGCAGACAGTCTTCGGGGATTTGCCGCAGGGGAAAGCTCAGTAGTTCGCGCTGGAAATCTTGGGGCGAGCAGCAGGGGCAGCCGCAAATAGCCAGCGGGAAGGCGGCGCGGCAGGTGGCGAACAGGCGGTAGGCTTCTTCGATTAGGGCGGGGAGGTCGGCGGCGGACATGGTTGGACTTGCAGGCGTTTTGGGGGTTCTCGGGGGAAGGAGTCAGGTGCGCGGCAGATTGCCCGCTTTCAGACGTCCTTATCCGCCACGGCCAAGCGGCGGATTTCCGCTGCCAGCAGTTCGGCGTCGTCCAGCGGCACGTAGTGGCCGGAATGCGGGGCGGTAATGTGGCGTCCGTGCGGCGCGGCGCGGGCGCGTTGTTCGTGCAGTGCGTTTAGGTGCGCGCGCGCTTTGCGGCTGATACCGCTGCCGGGCAGGGCGCCGGAGACGATGGTCAGCGGGATGGCGCCGGTGTCGGGCGGGTTGCGCCGCCATGCGTAGAGTTCGTCGAGAAAGGTGCGCGACTGCTCGGCGCAGGTGCGGAACACGGCGGGCGTCATGCCGTCGCGGCGCAAATCGGCGGAGGCATCGGCGGGCAGGGCGGCGAGCAGGCGGCGGTAGAGCAGCGGCAGCAGGCGGGCATGGGCGAGCAGGCGGTGGGCGGCGATGCCGATGCGCTCGGCGCGGCGGAAGGCGGGGGAAAACAGGGTGTCGTCGGCTTCGTCGGCGGGGTCGGCCAGCACTAGGCCGGTGATGCGTTCGGGACGCTCGGCGGCGGCCAGGCGGACGATGGCGCCGCCGGCGCTGTGGCCGACGAGTATGCAGCAGGGCGCGGCGAAATAATCGAGCAGGCGGTTGAGATCGGCGGCCATGCGCGCAAGGGTGCGGCCGTGCGGGTCGGGGTCGGAGCGGCCGAGTCCGGCGCGGTCGTAAACGACGGCGCGGGCGAAGGCGGCGGTCTGCGCCTGCACCGGCGCCCAAATCGAGCGGGTGGACGCGCCGCCGCTTTCAAACACCACCAGCGTGCCGCTGTCCTGTTCGGCGGGCAGCACTTGGGCAAACAGACAGCGCGCGCCGTCGACGGGGATGTATTCGGGGCTTCCCTGGCTGTGCATGGTTTGTCCTTTCTTGCGGGTTTCAGACGGCCTTTTGCACTTTCGGACAACACTTTCAGGACATCGGCAAAACGTAGTTCTGCAAATGCCACCTACCCTCTTCCCGCAATTGGGGCGCAGGGAGAGTTTGGTACGCGGCGGGATTGGCGGTTTCAGACGGCCTGAAAATGTCGGATACGGGTATCTGACCTACGGGATGTTTCCTTTAAGGCCGTCTGAAGCCTGTCGGCAACAGAATTCCCTCTCCCGTTTGCTGC
Source organism: Neisseria sp. KEM232 (assembly GCF_002237445.1). Classification (NCBI taxonomy): domain Bacteria; kingdom Pseudomonadati; phylum Pseudomonadota; class Betaproteobacteria; order Neisseriales; family Neisseriaceae; genus Neisseria; species Neisseria sp. KEM232. The sequence continues at coordinate 2,369,485 of NZ_CP022527.1, read as the reverse complement.
AACACCTCAAAGAGCGTATTTCTTTCTGGCTGCTTTGGGTTTGACGGTACTTTAAGAAATTTATAAAAAATATACGGCGTTGCTGCGCCTTGCCGTATTACCCATACTGTCTGCGGCTTGCTGCCTTGTATCTTTTCTATTTTGGCTCACTATACAAAGCGGATTCGTCGGCTTGGATGTCGGCAGCGAAGCCGCTGTTGGCATAGGCTAAGGCGGCGGTAAACATATAAAGTGGGTAACGGTTTGGTCGGCTGCGTTTTTGTTTTTATTTTTGCCGTGGCCGACGGTGTTGCCGATGATTTGGACGGATTGCAGCAGAATGCTGCGTGCAGAATCGAGACGGATGCTGTCGCATGCCTCGAGGCTGCCGCCTTGGACGACGATGTCGCTGCCGGCTTTCAGGCTGCTTTGCCGGCTTTGGCGGTAGTTTTGGTTTTACTCTTTGCCGGCGGATTTAAAGCCGAAACCGGCTTCGGCAGACAACAGGACGGCATCCTGCTGTCCGTTGTTGCTTTTGAGACATCGGCTACTAAAAGTATGTTGTGGAAACAAGACTATGTACCACTATATCTCTACTTACAATAACTTAGAGCTTGTTTTACTCCTAGTCCAATTTCCAAGCAGTTGCTGTCAGCGGGCATAATTATATCTTTTTCATCAATACCTTCCCACGCATCTGATCTGATATGTTTGTTGGGGGAAATTACAATTTCCTTGCTATTCATGTTAATGCTGCACATCATCATTTTTCTAAAAAGAGCTGATTTGGTTTTATATCCCAGTGTTTCTCGTACATGATCAACCCATTGGTTATAGCGTTGAACTCTTTGTTTTGGTTCGAAAAAATTTTTATATTCTTCACTCCCATATTTAAAAGTTCGACTATTTTTTAATGCCTTAAAAACAGCTTGCCCAAGCAGATTGTTATCAATATCCGGAAGTAAAATATGAGGTGGGAATAAGGTGTCTAACATTAACAATCTAAATCCAGATTGCGTTTGCACGACGAACGCTTTTTCATTTGCATATAAACTTGCAAAATATTGATTTTCGAGCTTGTTTTCCATTATTTAATCTCCGTTACTTTAACATTAATATTATGAGTCTTCCCATATTCTATCGCTTTGTTGATTTGCTGCCATTGCTCTTTGGAGAAAGGGTGATGCATTGGATGCTACTGACTTTGCCGAGTGCTTGGACGCTGTTGTTGAAGGTAGCGAAGAGCGTAGGCGGCTTCGCTTTGGATGATGATGAGCTAGCCCAGCACGAAGGCGGCGGGGTCTGCGGCGTTTTCGGCGGCCGGTTCGACGGCACCGGCGGGGTAGTGGCCCTGTTGGTGGGTAAGAAAGCCGTTTTGTTCGCGCACGGTTTGGCGCAGGGCGGCGTAGTGCCGTTCGGCTTCCGCGCCGCTGTCGGCGGTGGCGGCGATGCGGCGCAACAGGGCATCGTCGGCACGGAGCACGGCGGGGAACAGCGGCGGCGGAAAGACGGGTTGGCGGGGGCGTTTGGGCATGGCGGGATTTCGGTTTTTTGGTTTTGAACTTCGTTGAAGCGGCGCTTTCAGAAACGTCATTCCGCGAAATGGGGCGGCCTTTTCCGGTCTTTCAGACGGCCTTCGTCCGTGGCGGCATGAACCGCGTGCGGCGCGCCCTACGGGGTTTAAGGCCGTCTGAAACGGCACGACGGTCTGTATACTCCGTTGTAGCGGCTGTTCAGACGGCCTTTCGGCGGGGGGGTGCCCGCAAGTGGCATGAAACGTGCGTCGCAGGGCGTTTTAAGGCCGTCTGAAAACCGCAGACGGGGTTTCAGACGGCCTCTTCCTGTCCGTTGAGTTGTTTGAGCAGTTTGTCGGTTTTGTCGGGGTCTTCGTTGCGCAGGATGCGCAGGATGTCTTGTTCGAGGCGGTCGATGTGGCTGTGGATGACGATGTCTTTCACGGCCAGGAGGTTGTTGGTATTCATGGAGAAGCCGCGCAGACCCATGCCGAGCAGAAGGCGGGTGTAGAGGGTGTCGCCGGCCATTTCGCCGCAGAGGGAGACGGGTTTGTTCATGCGTTGGGCGGTGCGCAGGATGTGGGCGAGCAGGCGCAAAACGGCGGGGTGGGCGGGCTGGTAGAGGTGGCTGACGGCGTCGTCGCCGCGGTCGACGGAGAGGGTGTATTGGATGAGGTCGTTGGTGCCGATGGAGATGAAGTCGGTGTGTTTGAGCAGGCTGGATACGGTGAGGGCGGCGGAGGGGATTTCGATCATGCAGCCGGTCTGCACGCTGCCGAAGGTTTCGCCGCGTTCGGCCAGTTGGCGGCGGGCGGTTTCGAGGTGGACGTGGCATTGTTTGAGTTCGGCCAGCGAGCCTATCATCGGCCACATGATTTTGACGGGGCCGAGGGCGGCGGCGCGCAGGATGGCGCGCATCTGGGTGCGGAACATGACGGGTTCGGCCAGACACAGGCGGATGCCGGTGAGGCCGAGGGCGGGGTTGAGGCTGCCGTTGGGCGTGCCGTTTTGGCCGAACCAGCGCGGGTTTTTGTCGACGCCCAGATCGACGGTGCGGATGGTGAGGGGTTTGCCTTTGAGTTTTTTGACGATGGCGGAATACACGGCAAACTGTTCTTCTTCGTCGGGCAGGGTGTCGCGGTTGAGGTAGAGGTATTCGCTGCGGAAGAGGCCGACGCCGTCGCCGCCGAGGGCGTGCATGGCTTTGACGTCTTCGGTGCTTTCGATGTTGGCCAGAAGTTCGATTTGGGTGCCGTCGGCGGTGGTGGCGGCGGTTTTTTTGAGTTTGCTCAGTTCGCGCTGTTTGTTTTTGTAGGCGCGCAGGCGGCGGCGGTATTCGGCGGTGACGATGTCGTCGGGGTTGATGATGACGATGCCGTTGATGCCGTCGACAATGACCCATTCGTGTTCGCTGATGAGGCTGCGTGCCTGGCGCAGGCCGATAACGGAGGGGATGTCGAGGCTGCGGCCGAGGATGGCGGTGTGGCTGGTGGGGCCGCCGGCGTCGGTGACGAAGGCGGTAACGCGCTGTTCTTTGAATTGGACGGTGTCGGCAGGCGAGAGGTCGTGGGCGATGATGATGGTGTCGTCGAGGAGGTTGGCGTCGAGGTTGAGCTCGTTGCCTGTGCCGATGAGGTTGTTGTGGATGCGCTCGGCCACTTGCAGCATGTCCTGTTTGCGCTCGCGCAGGTATTCGTCGCCGATGGCGTCAAACTGGGCGGACAGGCGGTCGGTTTGGATTTTCAGCGCCCATTCGGCGTTGATTTTCTGCTCTTCGATGATGTCGGCCGGTTCGCGCGACAGGGTGACGTCGGTGAGCAGCATCAGGTGCAGCGAGATGAAGGCGCCCAGTTCGGTGGGGGCATTTTCGGGGATGGCGCTGCGGATTTGTTCTAGCTGGCGGCGGGTGGTTTTCACGGCGGCCTCGTAGCGGGCCACTTCGGCGCACACTTCGTTTTCCGCCAAATCGTATTGCGGCACTTCTTCGTGTCCGCGCACCACCAGATGGGCGCGGCCGATGGCGATGCCTTTGCCCGCCGCCACGCCGTGCAGCACGATGCCCATGTTTATTCTCCTTCGCCGAAGTAGTCGTTAATCAGCGCGGTGAGCGCCTGCATGGCGGCCGCTTCGTCGGCGCCGTCGGTTTCCAGCGTTACCGTACTGCCTTTGGCGGCGGCGAGCATCATCAGTCCCATAATGCTTTTGCCGTTGACGCGCTGCCCGTTGCGCGTTACCCAGACTTCGCAGGCAAACGGCGAGGCCGTCTGAACGAATTTGCTCGACGCACGGGCGTGCAGGCCGAGTTTGTTGATGATTTCGATGTCTTGTTTCAGCACGGGTTTTCTCCTTCGGGCGGACGGGTGACGGCGATGATGCCGCCGACAGCGGCTTCCCGCACGGCTTCGGTAAAGGCCGCCAGATCTTCGGCGGCGGCGGAATACTGCGCGGCCTTCACCAGCATGGGGGCGTTGAGGCCGGTGAGGATGGCCACTTTTTCGGGCACGACGAGGCGGCGGGCGGCGTTGCACGGTGTGGCGCCGAAGATGTCGGCCAGCACCAAAACGCCGTGCGCCGCCTGCGCCGAGGATTCTGCAACGGCCTGCTGCGTGCGGCGGATCACCGCATCGTGGTCTTCGTCGGGCTCGACGCCGAGGATGCGGATGTGTTCGGGCACGGCGGAAAAAAAGTGGCGCGCCAGTTGCGCGTAGGCGCGGCCGAGGCTTTCGTGGGTGACGATAACTATGCCTATCATGGTGTGTTCTGTTCTGCCGTCCTGTTTCGCTTCGCAGGAGCTTGGCTTTCAGACGGCCTTGTTGTGTAAAAAACAGCATTATATGTGAAAGCGGTATCCCGCGGGCGGGAAGAGGCCGTCTGAAACCAGTCGGACGGCTTTCAGACGGCCTGGTGTCCTTTTGCCAAATTGCGTTGCCTTGTGTAAACTCGCGCCCGTCTTGTCGGAGTGCCCCCGCCGAATGTATCGGGTGCTGAGACCGCCTCTGCGGAATCCGTCGAACCTGTCGGGGTTATGCCTGCGTAGGGATTCAAGCCGTCAACCGCCGTTTCCGGCACTCTTGCGCAGTCCTCCCCTGCCCTTCCCCCTTTTTCCGAAAAACACCATGAAAACCGACACCGCCATACTCGGCGGCGGCCTCTGCGGCCGGCTTGCCGCCATGATGCTTGCCGAACGCGGACACCGCGTTACCCTGATCGACAAAGGCAGCCGTGCAGGCGAAGAAGCCGCCGCCCACATCGCCGCCGCCATGCTCGCGCCCGCCGCCGAAGCGGCCGATGCCACGCCCGAAACCGTTTTGCTCGGCAAAAAAAGCATACCGCTTTGGCGCGACATCGCAGGCCGTCTGAACGACGCAGGCCAACCCGTGTTCATGCAGCAAAACGGCAGCCTGATTGTGTGGCACGCACAGGAGCGGCCGCTGGCCGTGCAGTTTGAACGGCAACTGGCGCGCGCCCGTGCCGAGAGCGTACGCTGGAATGCGCAGGACATCGCCGAACACGAGCCGCAGCTTGCGGGACGCTTTTCAGACGGCCTCTTCCTGCCCGCCGAAGGCCAGCTCGACAACCGCCAAATCCTCGCCGCGCTGGCCGGGCGTTTGGACGGATTAAACGTCGAAACCCTGTGGCACACCGAATCCTCGCCCGACGCCCTGCGCCAAAGCGGCAAATACGGCCTGATTGTCGACTGCCGCGGCATCGGCGCGAAACACACTTGGAACAGGCCGTCTGAAAGCCCGTCAAGCCGCCTGCGCGGCATACGCGGCGAAGTCCTGCGCGTGTATGCGCCCGAAGTTTCGCTGCGCCGCCCCGTGCGCCTGCTGCATCCGCGTTATCCGATTTATATCGCGCCCAAGCCCGACAGCCTGTTTGTCGTCGGCGCCACCCAAATCGAAAGCGAAAGCACCGCGCCCGCGAGCGTGCGCTCGGGTTTGGAACTGCTCTCTGCCCTGTACGCCGTGCACCCCGCATTCGGCGAAGCGCAAATCCTGCAAATCCAAAGCGGCCTGCGCCCCGCGCTCGACCACCACAACCCCGAAATCCGCTACAACGCGCAAACCCGCACCATCGAAACCAACGGCCTCTACCGCCACGGCTTTATGATCGCCCCCGCCGTTGCCGCCGCCGCCGTGCGGCTGGCCGAAGCACTCATCGGCGGCGGCCGCGTGCCTGAGAGCGATGTCGAAAGCGGGCTGGCGTATATCGATACGGCAGAGGCCGTCTGAAAGCGGTGAGGCCGTCTGAAAAAAAGAGGTTCAGACGGCCTTTTGAAGGTTTCGGACAGGGCGTGCGCACCGCAGCGTGCACCGTAAAAGCATTTGGATTTAGTGAAACAAAAGGGAAACATGATGGACAATTTAATTTGGCTGCTGGTTTTGGCAATGGCCGTATCTCTGCTGGGTGCGTTTTTACGCAACCCCTCGGTTAAAGGCAGAATGGGAGAGACAGCCGTGCGTTCGCGCCTGAATGACGAACTGGACGACGGTGTGTACACGGAATTTCATGATTTGATTATTCCTTCCCGCAACGGCACGACCCAAATCGACCATATTTATATTTCAAAATACGGCATCTTTGTTGTCGAAACCAAAAACTATACAGGCTGGATTTTTGGCGGTGAAAAACAAGCGCGTTGGACGCAGGTTGTTTACAAAGAAAAGCATTATTTCCAAAATCCGCTGCGGCAAAATTATGCCCATATCAAAGCATTGGCCGCATTGTTGAATCTGCCCGAAAGCAAATTCCATTCGTTGGCGGCGTTTCTCGGCGACTGCGAGTTCAAAACCGAAATGCCGCCCAATGTCTGCCGATTGCGGAGTGCGGCAAAATACATCAAAAGTTTTCAGACGGCTTTGCTGGACGAAGGCCAAATCCACGCTGTTATCGCCTTATTGTCGTCCGACGAATATCGGGCAGATAAGGAAAAACTGCGCGAGCATACCGCCCGTCTGCGCGAGCGACACCGGCATTGAAACGGCACAGGCCGTCTGAAACATCCGAGTATCTTTAACAGGAACACGCCATGACTTTCCCGCCGCTCAAATCCCCGCTCAAGTTCTACGCCGTCGTGCCCGATGCCGACCGGGTTGTCCGCATGGTGAAGGCAGGGGCGGATACGGTGCAGCTTCGCTGCAAAACCCTGTCGGGCGAGGCGCTGCGCCGCGAAATCACGCGCTGTGTTGCCGCCTGCGAAGGCAGCAGAACGCAGCTTTTTATCAACGACCATTGGCGCGAAGCGATAGCGGCGGGCGCATACGGCGTGCATTTGGGGCAGGAGGATATGGACGGCGCCGATTTGTCCGCCATCGCCGCCGCAGGGCTGCGGCTCGGTTTGAGCACGCATTCGACGGCCGAACTTGACCGCGCCTTGTCGGTAAATCCGAGCTATGTCGCCAGCGGCGCGATTTTTCCCACCGCCACCAAGCAGATGCCCACCGCGCCGCAGGGCTTGGACAAGCTGCGCGAATATGTGAAGCAGGCCGGCAATACGCCCGTGGTTGCCATCGGCGGCATTGATTTGGGCAACGCGGCGGCGGTGCTGGCAACGGGCGTATCGTCGCTGGCGGTTGTCCGCGCCGTTACCGAAGCGGCCGATCCCGAAGCCGTTGTACAATCCTTCCGCGCCTTGTGGGATTGAGGCCGTCTGAAACAGCCCTTTCCGTTTTCACTGCGTTGCAGTCCCGCTTTCCATCCCAACTCATAAAGGAAAACCATGAAACGCAAAATCCTGTTCCTTGCAGCCCTCGCCATCTCCTGCGCCGCCCAAGCCAAATCCGGTGTGGCTTTCCGCAGCCCCGGCGGCAACATCCACTGCATGGGCGACTACCGCGACATCGACAGCGGCAAAGTCAGCGCCGGTGTCAGCTGCGAAATCCGCGGCCACCGCGAAAACATCCGCCCCGCGCAAAAACGCCCCGACGACTGCGACCTCGACTGGGGCGACGGCTTCGCCCTCGGTGCCAAAGGCCGCGCCGAAGTCTATTGCCACGGCGACACCGTCGCGCTGGCAGACAGCCGCGTGCTCCGATACGGCCAAACCATACGCGGCCAAGGCTGGCAGTGCACCGGCCGCCCAAGCGGCATGATGTGCAAAAACCAAAGCGGCCATGGTTTCGATATTAACCGTAAGCGGCAGCGTCTGTTTTAAAACCTGCTTTCAGAAACGTCATTCCCGCAAAGGCGGGAGCAGCCTCAAAACACACAGGCCGTCTGAAACCATTGTCCACAGGAAACCCAAAATGATCCGCCCCGTCCCCCTCGAAAAATGCTACCTCCTGCTCAACATCGGCGCGACCGTATTGGTGTCGGCCGAAGCGCAAGGCCGCGCCAACGCGATGGCCGCCGCCTGGGCTTGCGCGGTGGACTATATGCCCAAGCCCAAAGTGAGCGTGGTGCTCGACAAAGCCGCATTCACGCGCTCGCTGATTGAGCAAAACGGCCTGTTTGCGCTGCAAATCCCCGTTGTCCGCCAGGCCGAAACGGTGTTGAAACTCGGCAGCAGCAGCGGGCGCGACAATCCGCGCAAAATCGAAGAGAGCGGCGCAAAAACGTTTAAGCCCGAAGGCTGCCCCGTGCCCCTTATCGAAGGCTGCGCGGGCTGGCTGTTGTGCCGCGTCATGCCCAACGAAACCATGCAACAGGAGCATGATTTGTTTGTCGGCGAAGTGCTTGCGGCGTGGGCGGACGATGCCGTGTTCGACGGCCATTGGCACTTTGAAACCGCCGGCGACGAATGGCGCACGCTGCATTATGTGGCCGGCGGCCATTTCTATACCATCGGCGCGCCGCTGACCGTGGCAGGCTACGACAAAGAGTGAGGCCGTCTGAATGAACGTTTTGCTCAACGGAGAGGACTTTGCGCTGCAAGGTCGAACCCTTGCCGACCTGATTGCCGAGACCGCGCCGCCAACGCCTTTTGCCGCGGCGGTGAACACCGTGTTCGTACCCAAACCGGCCTATGCCGATACCGCGTTAAAAGAAAACGACCGTATCGACATCGTGCGCCCCGTTGTCGGCGGATAGGCCGTTTGAAAAAAACAATACAAATATAAAGGAAGAAACCATGCTCACACTCTACGGCCAAGCCTTCCCCTCGCGCCTCTTGCTCGGCACGGCCGCCTATCCCAGCCCCGAAATCCTGCGTCAATCCGTCGCGGCCGCCGCACCCGCGATGATTACCGTCGCCCTGCGCCGCGCGCAAAGTGCCGACGGCTCGCACGGGCAGGGTTTTTGGGAACTTTTGCGGCAAACCGGCATTCCCGTGCTGCCCAACACCGCAGGCTGCCAGAGCGTGCGGGAGGCCGTTACCACGGCGCAGATGGCGCGCGAAGTGTTTGAAACCGATTGGGTTAAATTGGAGCTGATCGGCGACGACGACACGCTTCAGCCCGATGTGTTCCAACTGGTCGAAGCGGCGAAAATCCTGATTTCAGACGGCTTCAAAGTGCTGCCCTACTGCACGGAAGACCTGATTGCCTGCCGCCGACTGCTCGATGCGGGCTGCGAAGCGCTGATGCCGTGGGCGGCGCCCATCGGCACGGGCTTGGGCGCGGTGCACGCCTACGCCCTGCGCGTGTTGCGCGAGCGTCTGCCCGACACGCCGCTGATTGTCGATGCGGGGCTGGGGCTGCCCTCGCAGGCGGCGCAGGTGATGGAGTGGGGCTACGACGGCGTGCTGCTCAACACGGCGGTTTCCCGAGCGGGCAGCCCCGCGGACATGGCGCGGGCGTTTGCGCTGGCGGTGGAAGCAGGCCGCACCGCGTTCGAGTCCGACCCCGTGCCGCCGCGCGAACAGGCGCAGGCGAGTACGCCGACGGTGGGGCAGCCGTTTTGGCATTCTGCGGAATATTAGAAGAGGCCGTCTGAACAAAAAGGCCGTCTGAAAGCGGGAAAACCCGTTTTCAGACGGCCTTTTATGACGGTAAAACAGACGGATGCCGCCGTTTTCCCGTTTCATTGGAACTTTACTTCTTTCAGACGGCCTTCTGCGTGTGGTTGCCGATAATCTGCAAGAGCTGCGCCAGCACTTTCGGATTGCCGGCAACGATGTTGCCGCTTTCGAGCCAGTTTTGTTCGCCCTCGGTATCGGTGACGATGGCGCCCGCTTCTTTGGCGATCAGCGCGCCGGCGGCGATGTCCCACGGTTTGAGGTTGAACTCGAAAAAGGCGTCGAAGCGTCCGGCGGCCAGCGAGCACAAATCCAGCGAGGCCGCGCCTTCGCGGCGCGCGCCTGCGGTTTTGGCCATGATGTCTTTCAGGATGGCGAGGTAAGTGTCGGCGATGCTTTGGTCGACAACGGGAAAGCCCGTGCCGATCAGGCATTGGTTGAGTTCGATGCGGTTGGACACGCGGATGCGGCGGTCGTTGAGCAGCGCGCCTTTGCCGCGCGAGGCCATGTAGAGGTCGTTGCGCTCGGGCGCGTAAACCAGGGCTTCCTGTATCTGGCCTTTGTAGAGCAGCGCCATGGAAACGGCGTATTGCGGATGGCCGTGCAGATAGTTGGTCGTGCCGTCGAGCGGGTCGATGATCCATTCGTATTCGGCTTTGGGGTTGCCGAGGCTGCCGCCTTCTTCGGCGGTGATTTTGTGCTGGGGATAGGCTTCGAGCAGGGTTTCGACGATGATGCTTTCGGCGGTTTTGTCGATGTCGGAAACGAAGTCGTTGAAGGCTTTGCTCTCGGCTTTGACGCGGCCGAGGTCTTTGGAGGCGCGTATCATCATGTCGCCCGCTTTGCGGGCGGCTTTGAAGGCGGTGTTGAGGACGGGGTTCATGGCTTTCCTTCGGTGGAGGGGAAAAGGCCGTCTGAAAACGGCAAATCTAGGGTTGTGAAAGAACGTATCTTTGCGGGCGGCGGCGGTTTTGTGTGAAAATGCGCGCCTTTTTCCGCAGCCGCGAAAAGCGGCGGATTATACGCAATACAGACAGAGCAGGCTACGGCGGTTTGTTTGCCAAACCGGGCGCCTGTTTTTGTTTTCAGACGGCCTCAGGCAGGCAGAAGGCCGTCTGAAACCCATCCCGACCGGACACCAGCCACCATGACTCCCGCCGCCCCCGCCTATCTCGACAACATCAGCGTCGTCCTCACCCGCACCAGCCATCCCGCCAATATCGGCTCGGCCGCCCGCGCCATGAAAACCATGGGGCTGACCCGCCTCGTCCTCGTCGCCCCCAATCTCATGGCCACGCCCATGACCCCCGAGCCGCCCGTTTTCGACCCGCAAAAGCCGCAGGATTTCGTTCTGCCCGAAGAAAGCCGCATCCTCGCCTCCGGCGCTGCCGACGTCCTCGACGCCGCCCGCATCGCCGCCACGCTGGACGAAGCCCTCGCCGACACCGTTGTCAGCTGCGCCCTCACCAGCCGCAAACGCGAGCTCACCGCCCCGCTGCAAACCCCGCGCCAGCTCACCCCCGAAATCCTGCAAAGCGCCCGCGCCGGACAACAAACCGCCCTCGTCTTCGGCAACGAAACCTTCGGCCTGAGCATCGAAGAAGTGCAAAGCTGCAACCGCCTGATGACCATCAGCGGCAACCCCGCCTATTTCTCCCTCAACCTCGCCCAGGCCGTGCAGGTCGTTTCCTACGAAATCTACAGCCAAACCGACGCCGACCTCTCCCACCTCGTCCCGCCCAAACACCCCGCATCGCACGCGCAGGTTGCGGGCATGAGCGCCCACATGGCCGAATTGATGGACGGCATCGGCTTCTTCAACCGCCGCAACGGCGAACGCATTATCCGCCGCCTGCACAACCTCTTTGCCCGCGCCCATCCCGAAACCGAAGACATCGACCTTTTGCGCGGCTTCTTCAACACCGTCAGAAAACGCCTCGACGGAAAATAAACCCATCCGGATAAGGCAAAAGGCCGTCTGAAAAACCTGTAGGCTGTTCAGACGGCCTTTTGCCTGCGTTATAATCCGCGCCTTTCCAACATTGAGGACAGCCGCCGTGAACACCATCACCGCCGAAAAGAAAATGAACGTCGAGAGCTTCAACCTCGACCACACCAAAGTCAAAGCCCCCTATGTGCGCCTCGCCTGCATCACCGACGGCGACCACGGCGACATCATCTACAAATACGACCTGCGCGTCTGCCAGCCCAACCAAGACCACATGGACATGCCCTCCCTGCATTCCCTCGAACACCTGATGGCCGAACTCTCGCGCAACCATTCCGACAAGATTGTGGACATCAGCCCGATGGGCTGCCAAACCGGCTTTTACATCACCCTGCTCAACCTGCCCGAATACCGCGACGCCCTCGACTTAATCGAAAAAACCCTGCACGACGTCACCGCCGCCACAGAAGTGCCCGCCTGCAACGTCGTCCAATGCGGCTGGGCGGCCAGCCACAGCCTCGAAGGCGCGCAGAAAATCGCCCGCTACCTGCTCGACAAACGCGGAGAATGGGAAGAGGTGTTCGCATGACACAAATGCGCACCATCGCCGTTATCGGCGCGATGCCGCCCGAAATCGAGCTGCTCAAAGGCCGTCTGAACGGCCGCGAAAGCCACCGCTTCGGCGCGTTTGAAATCCACACGGGCGAGATGCACGGCAAACGCATCGTCCTCACCCTCAGCGGCATCGGCAAAGCCAACGCCGCCGCCGCCGCCGCCGCCGCCGTCCTCAAATTCGCCCCCGACTGCGTCATCAACACCGGCAGCGCGGGCGGCCTCGGCAGCGGCCTGAAAGTCGGCGACGTCGTGATCGGCAGCGAAACCGTCCACCACGACGTCGACGCCACCGCCTTCGGCTACGCCCCCGGCCAAGTGCCGCAGCTTCCCCCGACCTTCGCCGCCGACGCCGCCCTGATCTCCGCCGCCGAAAAAGCCGCCGAAGCCTTCCCGCACGCCGCCGTCACACGCGGCCTGATTGCCAGCGGCGACCAATTCGTCCACAGTGCCGAAGCCGCCGCCGCCATCCGTGCCGACTTCCCCGCCGTGCAGGCCGTGGAAATGGAAGCCGCCGCCATCGCCCAAACCTGTGCACAACTCGGCGTCCCCTTCGTCGTTATCCGCGCCCTGTCCGACTCTGCCGACGAAAAAGCCGACGTCAGCTTCGAGCAGTTTTTAGAAACCGCCGCCGTCCACTCGGCGGAAATGGTCGGCCGCATGATCGCCGCCCTGTAAACCACAGGCCGTCTGAAAGCCTGCCTCACTTTCAGACGGCCTCCCGTAGGGTGTGTCGCTAAGCGACGCACGCGCCCCATGCGGATTACGCTCCCGAGGCCGTCTGAAATCCAAAACCGTTCCTTTCAGACGGCCTCAGAAACCCCGTAGGCTGTGTCGCCCCGCGACGCACGCGTCCCATTCGGATTACGCCCCCGAGGCCGTCTGAAAAACGGAAAGCGTGTTCAGACGGCCTCAATCCCCAAAAAAGGAAGCCCCATGCAGCCCGCTATCGACCACGTCCAAGCCGCCGCCTTCGATCTCGACGGCACGCTCTGCGACTCCATCCCCGACCTCGCCGCCGCCGCCAACGCCATGCGCCAAGCCCTCGGCCTGAGTCCGCTGCCGCAGGCAACCATCGAAAGCTACGTCGGCGACGGCATCGCCTCCCTCGTCCACCGCGCCCTCACCGCCGACTTCCACGGCCGGGCCGAGCCCGCGCAATGGGAAGAAGGCTTCACCCTCTTCGTGCGCCACTACGCCGGGCATATCGCCGACGCCACCCGCCCCTACCCCGACGTCGAAGCCGGTCTCGGCCTGCTCAAATCCCTCGGCATCCCGCTGGCCGTTGTCACCAACAAAAGCGAAATGCTGGCCGTGAAGCTGCTGCGCGAACTCGGTCTGGCCGACTATTTCAGCCTCATCCTCGGCGGCGACAGCCTGCCCGAAAAAAAACCCTCGCCCGCGCCGCTGCTGCACGCCGCGCAAGTGTTGGGCGTCGACCATGCCAACATGATTATGGTCGGCGACTCGCGCAACGACATCCTCGCCGCCAAAGCCGCCGGCTGCACCGCCGTCGGCGTCACCTACGGCTACGGCGACATGACCCTGCTCTCGCAAAACCCCGCCACCCGCCCCGACTGGCTGATCCGCTCCCTGCCCGAAATCTACGAACACCTGCGGCCGCAGAAAACGCAAGACCCCGAAAACACCTGAGGCCGTCTGCCGGACGTCATTCCCGCGCAGGCGGGAATCCTGGCAGATATTCGACAATTTTTGAAAAACAATCAGATACCGAGTCCGAAATAAGATTCCCGCCTGCGCGGGAATGACGGCATTAGAGATTTTCCGACGCAAATCCCTGGCCCAAACCGCCCTCCCCCGAGGCCGTCTGAAACCGATGAAACCGCAAAAATCCCTGCGCGCCCGCGCCCTCGACATCCTCGCCCGCAGCGAAACCGGCCGCGCCGCCCTCAAACGCAAACTCGCCCCGTATGCCCAAAGCGAAGAAGAGTTGGAGGCCGTCTTAAACGAAATGGCCGAACGCGGCTGGCAGTCGGACGAGCGTTACGCCGAAGCCTACATCCACAGCAAAAGCCAAAAACACGGCAGCCTGCGCCTGCGCCGCGACCTCGAACAGCAGGGCATAGACCGCGACACCGTCCGCGCCCTCCTGCCCGACGCGGAACAGGAACTCGCCGCCGCCGTGGCCGCCGTGCAGAAAAAATTCAAAGCCCCGCCGCAGGACTACGCGGAAAAACAAAAGCAGATGCGCTTTCTCGCCTACCGCGGCTTCGACGGCGACACCGTCCGCCTCGCCCTGCGCCAAGCCTGGGCGGATTGGCGCGACGAATGGGACGGCGAATGACGGCAGGCCGTCTGAAAGCAAAGCGCCGACGAAATGAAAACGCGCAACCGTGCTTTCGGAAACGTTGTTTTCACGAAAGCGCAAACGGCCTATCCGCCGCGTGCCGGTAAGGGTACAACCCGAAAACACATTAAAGACACGGCGGCGCACGGCAAAGGCCGTCTGAAACCGAAAACAAGGCAAACCCCATGGCACACTACGCAATCGGCGACATCCAGGGCTGTTTCGACGAACTGGCCGCCCTCCTCGCCAAAATAGATTTCAACCACGGCCGCGACACCCTCTGGCTCACCGGCGACATCGTCAACCGCGGCCCCAAATCCCTCGAAGCCCTCAAATTCTGCATGAAGCACGAAAGCAGCGTGCAAATCGTGCTCGGCAACCACGACCTCCACCTGCTCGCCGTCCTCTACGGCCAAAGCCGCAGCAAACGCAGCGACACCCTCGATGCCATTATCCGCCACAAACACGCCGCCAAAATGCGCGACTGGCTGCGCAGCCGCCCCCTGCTGCTGCAAACCGACACCCACCTCATGACCCACGCCGGCCTGCTGCCGCAATGGACGATACCCCAAGCCGCCGCCTACGCCGCCGAAGTGGAACGCCACCTCGGCGGCGCACACCCCGCCGCCTTCTTCGCCGCCATGTACGGCAACCGTCCCGCCGTCTGGCACGACAGCCTCGAAGGCAGCGACCGCCTGCGCTTCATCACCAACGCCTTCACCCGCATGCGCGCCCTCAACGCCGACGGCAGCCTCGACTTCGACTTCAAAAGCACCCTCGCCGACCTCCCCCCCAACCTCTGCGCCTGGTTCGACGCCCCCCACCGTCCCCGCCCCGAAAAAACCGTCGTCTTCGGCCACTGGTCGGCACTCGGCCTCATCGACGACCCCGAAAAAAACGTCCTCGCCCTCGACACCGGCGCCCTCTGGGGCGGCTGCCTCACCGCCGCCAACCTCGCCGACCACAGCATCACGCAGGAAGCCGCACACGGCCGCCTGAGCCTGTAAGCCCGCCGCCGGATGCGGCAAGAGGCCGTCTGAAAGTACAGAGACGCTTTCAGACGGCTTGATTACCGTTTCAGACGGCCTTTTCCGTCTGCAAAGTCAAAACAGCTTTCAGAAACGTCATTCCCGCGAAGGCGGGAGCGGCCTCCCTCATTCGGAACACGGTAACAGAACAGCAGGCAAAACACGGGGTCGCCATGCAAAGGCCGTCTGAAAGCGTTTCCATGCTTTCAGACGGCCTTTTTCGTCTGCACAGCCTATTTTCACTCCGTTGCGGCCGATCTTTTAGACGGCCTCATCCGTCCCGCCCTCCCAAGCCCGCAGCAGCGCGGCCAAACCGCGCTCCAATATCAGGCGCGTTTCGCCGTCGAGCTTGTCGAGCAGGCGTTTTTCGTTGGCAACGTGCGGATACACAGCCTTCTCAACCAGGGTTTTGCCGCTGTCGGTGAGGCGCACCAGCATACTGCGCGCGTCCTGCGGGTTGGGCAGACGCTCGATCCAGCCTTCGGCTTCAAGCTTTTTCAGCCGCGTGCTCATCGTGCCCGACGTAACCATCAGCGAGGAATAAAGCTCCGTAGGCGTGAGCGTGTAGGGCGCACCGCTGCGGCGCAGGGCGGCAAGTACGTCAAACAGCCCGCCGCCCAAGCCGTGCGCGGCAAACACTTTGTCCAATTCGCTCTCGGCCAGCGCGGCGCAGCGTTTCAGACGGCCTATCAGTATCATGTTTTCCGCTTCCAAATCGGGCAACTCTCTGCGCCATTGGGCGGCGATTTCATCCACCGCATCTTTGGTCTTAGCCACATTCTGCTCCTGAAAACCTGTCAAACAGGCCGCCATTTTATCTTGACACAAAGACAAACGGCACTATAATTTATCTCGTATTCAAGATAACTCACAGGAGCATACCGATGTTTGTCGAAAAATCCGCCGTTTTAAATGCCTTTCTCTTCCGTCATGCCTGCAAAAAATACGACACTACCAAGAAAATCAGTGCGGAGGATTTTGACTTTATCCTCGAAGCCGCCCGCCTGTCGCCCAGCTCGTTCGGCTTGGAACCTTGGCGGTTTTTGGTCATCCAAAACCCCGCCCTGCGCGAAGCCCTACGCGACACCGCATGGGGCGCAGCGGAAAAAATCGCCGATTGCAGCCATTTTGTCGTTTTACTCTCGCGCAAAGAAGCCGCCATGCGCTCAGATTACCGCCGCGAAATGTGGGGCGGCGTGCACGGAATGCCGTCTGAAACCGTTGTCCAACGCGAAGGCTTTTTTAAAAATTTTGCCGAACACGATTTCGCGCTGTACGAAAACCCGCGCGCTTTCGACGACTGGGCGGCGAAGCAGTGCTACATCGCATTGGCCAACATGATGAGCGCCGCCGCGCTGATCGGCATCGATTCCACGCCGATCGAAGGTTTCGATATGCGCCGCACCAACAACCTGCTGGCGGAAAACGGGTTGATAAATCCCGACGAGTTTCAAGCCGCTGTGATGGCCGCTTTCGGCTACCGTGCCGCCGAACCGCGCGAAAAAACCCGCCGCGCGGCCGAAGATGTGGTGCGGTGGATAGAATAAGGGAGTTCGCAACAGAATCAGGCCGTCTGAAAGGCAGGTTTCCGTTTTGCTCCACTTTCAGACGGCCTTGTCCGCCGTATTGTGCCGACATTCAAATACACAACATCAGAGAAACCGCCATGCATGCCTTCCGTACCCGCGATCTGTTAGTTACCGCACTTGCCCCGTTGATTTGGGGCAGCACTTATCTGGTGACCACCGAATTTCTACCTGCCGGCATTCCGTTTACCGCCGCGTTTGTCCGCGTACTGCCGGCCGGATTGCTGCTGATTGCCTTGTCGCGCCGTGCACCGGCACGGGGCGAATGGGCAAAAACCGTGCTGCTGGGTGTACTCAATATCGGCCTGTTTCAGGCCATGTTGTTTGTGGCCGCCTACCGTCTGCCCGGCGGACTGGCAGCCACGCTCAGCGCGACACAGACGCTGATGGTGCTGTTCCTGACTTGGCTCATCGGCAAAACCATGCCGCCCAAAGCTGCTTGGGCTTGGGCGGCAGCAGGCGTGGCGGGCATCGCGCTGATGGTGCTTTCTCCACAGGCCGCCTTTGACGGCTTGGGTATCGCGGCAGCACTGACCGGAGCGGCATCGATGTCCTTGGGCGTGTACCTGTCAAAACACTGGCGCATCAAACTGCCCGCGCTGGCATTTACCGGCTGGCAGCTTTTGTTCGGCGGTCTGTTTATCCTGCCGTTTACACTCGCGCTGGAAACAGCGCCCGCCACGCTGACGGCAAAAAATATCGGTGGCTTCGTCTATCTGAGTCTTTTTGGTGCAGTATTTGCCTACGCGCTGTTTTTCCGTGGCATTACCAAATTACCGCCCGCAGTGGCTTCATCGCTGGGACTGCTCAGCCCGGTATGTGCCTTCATACTGGGCTGGCTGTTTCTCAGCCAAGGCATAGATATGAAATCCCTCTTCGGTTTTCTACTGTCCCTACTCTCGATTTTCGGCATCCAAAGATCCCTGCGCGCAGGCTGAGCGGTCCGTTCTGCATTTTTAAGGCGACATTCTCCCGCGCAGTGCCGGAGGGCTTCCACCCAAGGCAAAGCCGCCGGCAGTGAAGCTCCCGGCGGCTGCGGATACGGGTTTTCCCGTCTACTTTTTGGCGGCAGGTGCGGCGGGTTTGGCTGCTTTGGCATTGGGTGCGGAACCGACGGTAGCCTCATCCTTGAGCTTGCCGAAGATACCCTCGCCGATGCCTTTGACCTTTTTCAAATCCTCAACCGATTTGAAATCACCGTTTTCCTTACGGTAGTCGGCAATGGCCTGGGCTTTGGCCGGTCCGCCAAAATAACTCTCGTCCAACTCAATTGAGCCGTCAAAAACCGTATCGGCTTCCAGTGAAAGATGATGGCTGATGACTTCGCGAATCTTGCGGTAAAACAGCACTGCCGAATTAGGGTGGATGCCCAATAAATCAGCTGCTGAACGGGCAGTAACTTCGAGTACAAAAAACTGAAGCAGTTTCTTTTGAATACTCTTTTTTAGTTTACAACGGGTTATCTTCATTTTTTCAGTCTGACATGACTGCTTATCTAGTACAGCCACAAAGAATATGTGACACGAAGAGACCGTCTGAATCATGTTTCAGACGGCCTTGGTATAACCGGATTGAAGGTTTGACTAAGAAAAAAGGACTTTCAGAGCAAATCCGAAAGTCCTTTTTGCAAATATTGGCACGCCCACGGGGATTCGAACCCCGGTTGCCGCCGTGAAAGGGCAGTGTCCTAGGCCTCTAGACGATGGGCGCGTTGCGGGAAGGCGCGCACTATACGGAACAAGGCCGCGGCGGTCAAGAGAAAGGCCGTCTGAAAGTTTTATGTATCCGGATGCTTTAACTTCGTTGAAGCTCCGTTTTCAGACGGCCTGATGCTGCCCGCGATGCACCGCGTCAGCCCAGCGTCACCATTTCTATCTGCTGCAGGCTGCGTCCCAAAAAACGTTCGCCTATGGTTTGGAAGCGCAGCGGGATGTCGCTGACGTAGAAACGGTAGTCAGCCGCGCCGCCGCTGCCGTCGTTAAGCAGGTCTTTTTCCTGCAGGGCGCGGGCAACGGCTTCGGCGGTGGTGACGGCGGAGTCGACCAGTTGCAGGTGCGGCGCTTCGCGGTGCAGCAGGGGTTTGAGCAGCGGGTAGTGCGTGCAGCCGAGCACCAGCGTGTCCGCGTCTTCGGCTAGGAGCGGTTTGAGGTATTCGCGGGCGGTGAGGCGGGTGACTTCGTGGTCGAGCCAGCCTTCTTCTACCAGCGGCACAAACAGCGGGCAGGCCTGCGACTGGACGCGTGCTTCGGGGCGGTGGCGGTGGATTTCGCGGGCGTAGGCGTTGCTGTTGACGGTGGTGTTGGTGGCCAGTACGCCGATGTGGTTGTTGCGGGTGACCTGCAGGGCAGCCTGTGCGCCGGCGCTAATCACGTCGAGTACGGGCATATTGCCCGCCATCTGCCGCACTTTGTGGCCGGCCACAGCGGCGATGGTGTTGCAGGCGATAACGAGGGCTTTGACGTCGTGTTCGAGCATGAAGCCGACGATTTGCGCGGTGAAGTTTTCGATGGTGGCGCGGGATTTGACGCCGTAGGGTACGCGGGCGGTGTCGCCGAAATAGACGATGTTTTCCATCGGCAGGCGCTCCATCAGGGCACGCACGTTGGTAAGGCCGCCCACTCCCGAATCGAACACTCCGATGGGGCGCTGTCTGACTGTATCCATAATTGCTTCTGAGGCCGTCTGAAAACGAAAAACGCGCATTCTACACGCTGTGGGGAAGAAACCGAACGGCCGCGGCATTTGACGGCGCAGCGCCGCGGCGGTAGGCTCCCGCGCCTGCAACCGCATCACGTAAGGACACATACAGAATATGAACGGAAAAACCGATTTCCAAGAGCTGATGAAAAACCTCGGCAAACAGGCGAAACAAGAAGCGCAGGCCGCACAGGAGCGGCAGCGCGAAACGGCGCGGCAGGCGCGGGAAGAACCCGATTTCGCCGCCCTGATGGGCGATGTGAAGCCCCTGAAAAGCACGCAGCGCTACGAGCCGCCGCGCGATTTGTCGCCCATCCGCCCGCGCAGCCGCGATGTGCGGGAAGAGGAGGCGGAAAACTATTTTTACGTCGGCGACGGGCAATGGCTGGACGTACCCGCACAATTCAGCAAAAACGGCCGCGGCCAAGCCGATATCAAGCGTTTGCAGAGCGGTTATTACACGATTGTCGCCGATGTCGATCTGCACGGCTACACGCAGGAAGAAGCGCAGCAGGTGTTGAACGAATTTATCGTTTTCGTGCAGCGGCGCGGCGTGTGCGGCGAAATCGTCCACGGCAGCGGGTTAGGTTCGGTAGGTTATCAGCCGAAACTGAAAAACCTCGTGCGCCGCTGGCTGATGATGCACCCCGACGTTCTGGCCTACGCCGAACCGCACCAAAACAACGATGGCGCGGTGCTGATTCTGCTCAAACGGCAGCGCAGGGAAGGGGAGGACGCAAAAAACTTCTGAGCCGTGCCTGCCCTTGCGGGCACGAAACCGCCGTGCTGCCTTTACCGTTTTTAACTTATTTGAGGCCGTCTGAAAACCGTTCTTATCCGCTGCGGGTATTTTTCCGTTTCTGTTGTTTTTGATTTTATCCGAACATTTTTCAGACGGCATTGCCGCTTTTGTTTTTCACAAACGAAAAATCGCCCGCCGGAAAGGCCGGCGGTTTTTTGATTCCGCGCAAAAAAGCCGTTCGGCGATTTGCAAGCACGGGGGATAACTGATAGCATTTCGCGGCTAAAATGTGCCCGCAAAAAGCGCTTCGGAGCAGGATCCGGACGGGGCGCGTCTATCAGCGGAGGGCAGCCGCCTTTTCAGACGGCCTCCTTCCGGCAGAACCAAACGGTGCGGCTTTTGCCGTGTTCCATAACTCTCAACTGAAGGGATAATCTATGTCCAACCAAATCAACGACATCGATCCGATTGAAACGCAGGAATGGCTGGATGCGCTCAGCTCCGTGCTCGAAAACGAAGGCACCGACCGCGCCCACTTCCTGCTGGAAAATCTGGTGAAATACACCCGCCGCCGCGGCATCCATATGCCGTTTGACGCGACCACCGCCTATCTGAACACCATCCCGGTGGGCAAAGAGCAGAAGTCGCCCGGCAACCACGAGCTGGAACACCGCATCCGTTCGATCATCCGCTGGAACGCCGCCGCCATGGTGCTGCGTGCCGGTAAAAAAGATTTGGAACTGGGCGGCCACATTGCTTCCTTCCAATCGGCCGCCACGCTGTACGACGTCGGCTTCAACCACTTCTGGCGCGCCAAAGGCGACGGCGAAGAAGGCGATTTGGTTTTTGCCCAAGGCCACTCCGCTCCCGGCCTTTATGCCCGCGCTTATGTCGAAGGCCGTCTGACCGACGAGCAGCTCGACAATTTCCGTCAGGAAGTCGGCGGCAACGGCCTGCCTTCCTACCCGCACCCGCATCTTCTGCCCGACTTCTGGCAGTTCCCCACCGTATCCATGGGTCTTGGCCCTCTGATGGCGATTTATCAGGCGCGTTTCCTGAAATACCTCGAATCGCGCGGCTTGGCCAAAACCAAAGGTCGCAAAGTTTGGTGTTTCTGCGGCGACGGCGAAATGGACGAACCCGAAAGCCAGGGTGCGATTGCATTGGCCGCCCGCGAAGGCTTGGACAACCTGATTTTCGTCATTAACTGCAACCTGCAACGCCTCGACGGCCCGGTACGCGGCAACGGCAAAATCATTCAGGAATTGGAAGGCAACTTCCGCGGCGCCGGCTGGAACGTGCTGAAAGTCATTTGGGGCAGCCGCTGGGACGCCCTCTTGGCACGCGATACCAGCAACGCTCTGAAAAACCGCATGAACGAATGTCTCGATGGCGACTATCAGACCTATAAATCCAAAGACGGCGCCTACGTCCGCGAGCACTTCTTCAATACGCCCGAACTCAAAGCCATGGTTGCCAACATGTCCGACGAGGAAGTATGGGCACTGAACCGCGGCGGCCACGACCCGCACAAAGTATATGCCGCCTACTACGAAGCGGTGAACAACGCCGGCGGCCGCCCCACCGTCATTCTGGCCAAAACCATCAAAGGCTACGGTATGGGACAGTCCGGCGAAGGCCAGAACATCGCCCACCAAGCCAAAAAAATGGACGTCAAATCGCTCAAACAGTTCCGCGACCGCTTCGGCATTCCGGTAACCGACGAGCAGATTGACAGCGGCGATCTGCCCTACTTCCGCTTCCCCGAAGACAGCGAAGAAATGAAATACCTGCGCGAGCGCCGCAACGCCCTTGGCGGCTACCTGCCCCAGCGCAACCCCAACAACGAAGCCCTGCCGATTCCTGCACTAAGCGATTTCGACGCCCAGCTGCAATCGAGCGGCGACCGCGAATTCTCCACCACCATGGCCTTCGTGCGCGTGCTGGCTACCTTGTTGAAAGACAAACAGATCGGCCGGCGCATCGTCCCCATCGTTCCCGACGAAAGCCGCACCTTCGGCATGGAAGGCATGTTCCGCCAATACGGCATCTGGAACCCCAAAGGCCAGCAGTACACCCCGCAGGACAAAGACCAGCTCATGTTCTATAAAGAGAGCGTAGACGGTCAAATCCTGCAGGAAGGCATCAACGAACCGGGCGCGATGGCCGACTGGATTGCCGCATCCACCAGCTACGCCAACAGCCGCTTCGCCATGATTCCGTTCTACATCTACTATTCCATGTTCGGCTTCCAGCGCGTCGGCGACCTGGCCTGGGCGGCGGGCGACATGCACGCGCGCGGCTTCCTCTTGGGCGGCACCGCAGGCCGTACCACGCTCAACGGCGAAGGCCTGCAACACGAAGACGGCCACAGCCAGATTCAGGCCGACCTGATTCCCAACTGCGTCAGCTACGATCCCACTTTCTCTTACGAAGTGGCCGTTATCGTCCACAGCGGTTTGCAGAGAATGTACGTCGATAACGAAGACGTCTTCTTCTACATCACCCTGATGAACGAAAACTACACCCATCCCGCCCTACCGCAGCGCGAAGGCATTGAAGAGGAAATCCTCAAAGGCATGTACCTGCTCAAAGCCGGCGAAAACGGCGGTAAAAAAGTACAGCTGATGGGTTCGGGCACCATTTTGCAGGAAGTGATTGCCGCAGCCGACCTGCTGAAAAACGACTTCGGCGTCGATGCCGACATCTGGTCGTGCCCGTCCTTCAACCTGCTGCACCGCAACGCCATCGAAGTCGAACGCTACAACCGCCTGCACCCGCTGGAAGAAAACAAACTGCCGTTTGTCACCAGCCAGCTGCAAGGACACGACGGCCCGGTTATCGCCGCCACCGACTACGTGCGCAGCTTCGCCGACCGCATCCGCGCTTACATCCCCAACGACTACCACGTCCTGGGCACCGACGGTTTCGGCCGCTCCGACAGCCGCGCCAACCTGCGCTCCTTCTTCGAGGTAGACCGCTACAACGTAGCCGTTACCGCCCTCAGCGCACTGGCCGACCAAGGCAAAATCGGCAAAGAAACCGTACAGCAGGCGATTGAGAAATACGGCATCAAAACCGACACAGCGCCCAGCTGGAAACGCTAAACGGCTGCTTTCAGACGGCCTCCATACAGTGAGGCCGTCTGAAACACCGCAGCGGAACACGGTTTCGGGATGAAACATCCCGTAGAACAACAGGCCGTCTGAAAGCCTTTTCAGACGGCATCACCAAGAAAAAAGGAACGCTCGATGAGCATCGTAGAAATCAAAGTACCCGATATCGGCGGCCACGAAAACGTGGACATCATCGCCGTCGAAGTCAAAGCAGGCGACACCATCGCCGTGGACGACACCCTGATTACCCTCGAAACCGACAAAGCCACCATGGACGTACCTGCCGATGCCGCAGGCGTGGTGAAAGAAGTGCGCGTCAAAGTGGGCGACAAAATCTCCGAAGGCGGCGTGATTCTGACCGTCGAAACTGGCGCGGTTGCCGCAAACGCAGCCCCTGCGCCCGCCCAAGCTCCTGCGGCGCAAGAGGCACCTGCTGCCGCTCCCGCACCCGCTGCGGGCGGCGCAACCGTCAAAGTCAACGTGCCCGACATCGGCGGCCACAGCGATGTGGACGTGATTGCTGTGGAAATCAAAGTCGGCGACACCGTGGCCGAAGAAGACACACTGATTACATTGGAAACCGACAAAGCAACGATGGACGTACCTTCCACCGCCGCCGGTGTCGTGAAAGCCGTTTACCTGAAAGTGGGCGACAAAGTTTCCGAAGGCACAGCCATCATCGAAGTGGAAACCGCAGGCTCTGCCGCCGCAGCCGCCCCCGTTCAGACGGCCTCCGAAGCACCGAAAGCCGCCGCGCCGGCTCCGGCCGCAGCCCCTGCGCCTGTTTCCGCACCTGCCGCCGCGCCCGCGCCTGTGGCCGCCTTTGGCAATACGCCCGTTGACGAAGCTGCGTTTGCCAAAGCCCACGCAGGCCCCTCTGCCCGCAAACTCGCGCGCGAATTGGGCGTGGATTTGGGTCGCGTCAAAGGTACGGGTCTGAAAGGCCGCATCATGGGCGAAGACATCAAAGCTTTCGTGAAATCCGTGATGCAGGGCGGTGCAGCCGCTGCGCCTGCCGCAGCCTCTTTGGGCGGCGGACTTAACCTGCTGCCGTGGCCGAAAGTGGATTTTGCCAAATTCGGCGAAATCGAAGTCAAAGAACTCTCCCGCATCAAAAAAATCTCCGGTCAAAACCTGTCGCGCAACTGGGTAGTGATTCCGCACGTTACCGTTCACGAAGATGCTGACATGACCGAGCTGGAAAACTTCCGCAAACAGCTCAACAAAGAGTGGGAACGCGAAGGCGTGAAACTCTCGCCGCTGGCCTTTATCATCAAGGCTTCCGTGGCCGCGCTCAAAGCCTTCCCCGAGTTCAATTCCTCGCTCGACGGCGATAATCTGGTGTTGAAAAAATACTTCCACATCGGCTTTGCCGCCGACACGCCCAACGGTTTGGTTGTGCCCGTAATCAAAGACGTGGACAAAAAAGGCTTGAAAGAAATCAGCCAAGAGCTGACCGAATTGAGCAAAAAAGCCCGCGAAGGCAAGCTCAAACCGCAGGAAATGCAGGGCGCGTGCTTCACCATTTCCAGCCTCGGCGGCATCGGCGGCACCGGCTTCACCCCGATTGTGAACGCCCCAGAAGTAGCCATCTTGGGCGTGTGCAAATCGCAGATGAAACCGGTTTGGAACGGCTCCGCATTTGAGCCGCGCCTGATGTGCCCGCTGTCGCTGTCGTTCGACCACCGCGTCATCGACGGCGCGGCCGGCATGCGCTTCACCGTGTTCCTGGCCAACCTGTTGAAAGACTTCCGCCGCATTACCCTGTAAAGCGTTTTCAGACGGCCTTGCCAATACGAAAGGCCGTCTGAAAGCCGAAAACAAGGCTTTGCAGCATGATGCCGTCTGAAACGCGTATGCTGCATCCCGACGGAACGCAACTTGCTCCTGCACCAGCAGAAAGGTTAAATAAACATGAGCTTAATCGAATTAAAAGTCCCCGACATCGGCGGACATGAAAACGTGGACATCATCGCCGTGGAAATCAAAGCCGGCGATAAGGTTGCCATCGACGACACCCTGATTACTTTGGAAACCGACAAAGCCACCATGGACGTACCGGCCGAAGCCGCCGGCGTGGTGAAAGAAGTGAAAGTCAAAGTGGGCGACAAAATCTCCGAAGGCGGCCTGATTGCCGTAATCGAAGCCGAAGGCGCTGCCGCCGAAGCACCCAAAGCCACAGCCGCCCCCGCGCCTGCCGCGCAGCCTGAAGCCCCGAAAGCCGCCGCTCCTGCGCCTCAGGCTGCCGCATTCAGCGGCAATGCCGATGCCGAATACGATGTGGTGGTACTGGGCGGCGGCCCGGGCGGATACTCCGCCGCTTTTGCCGCAGCCGACGAAGGCTTGAAAGTCGCCATCGTCGATCAGTACAAAACCCTCGGCGGCGTGTGCCTGAACGTAGGCTGTATCCCGTCTAAAGCCTTGCTGCACAATGCGGCGGTGATTGACGAAGTGAAACATCTGGCCGCCAACGGCATCAAATACCCCGCGCCGGAAATCGACATCGACATGCTGCGCGGCTACAAAGAAAAAGTGATCGGCAAACTTACCGGCGGTCTGGCGGGCATGGCCAAAGCGCGCAAAGTCGATCTGATTCAGGGTAAAGGCGAATTTGTCGGCGCCAACCATCTGCAAGTTTCCCTGACCGAAGGTAGCCAATACGACGGCGCGCTTACCGAAACCGGCGCCAAGAAAACCATCGCTTTCAAAAACGCCATCATTGCCGTGGGCAGCCGCGTGGTGAACCTGCCGTTTATCCCGCAAGATCCGCGCATCGTCGATAGCACCGGCGCGCTCGAACTGCGCCAAGTGCCGCAAAAAATGCTGATTATCGGCGGCGGCATCATCGGTTTGGAAATGGGCACGGTTTACAGCACGCTGGGCGCACGATTAGACGTAGTGGAAATGATGGACGGCCTGATGCAGGGCGCAGACCGCGACTTGGTTAAAGTGTGGGAAAAAATGAACGCCCACCGCTTCGACAACATCATGACCAACACCAAAACCGTAGCCGTGGAAGCCAAAGCAGACGGCATCTACGTGAGCTTTGAAGGCGAAAAAGCACCCAAAGAGCCGCAACGCTACGACCTCGTACTGGTGGCCGCAGGCCGCGCGCCCAACGGCAAACTCTGCGGCGCGGAAAAAGCCGGCGTGGCCGTTACCGAACGCGGCTTTATCGAAGTCGACAAACAAATGCGTACCAACGTGCCGCACATCTACGCCATCGGCGACGTAGTCGGTCAGCCCATGCTGGCGCACAAAGCCGTACACGAAGGCCACGTTGCCGCCGAAAACTGCGCCGGCCACAAAGCCTACTTCGATGCCCGCGTGATTCCCGGCGTCGCCTACACCGACCCCGAAGTGGCTTGGGTGGGCGTAACCGAAGAAATCGCCAAACGCGACGGCATCAAAATCACCAAATCCGTGTTCCCGTGGGCAGCTTCCGGCCGCGCCATCGCCAACGGCCGCGACGAAGGCTTCACCAAGCTGATTTTCGACGCCGAAACCGGCCTGATTATCGGCGGCGGCATCGTCGGCACACACGCCGGCGATATGATCGGCGAAATCTGTCTGGCCATCGAAATGGGCTGCGATGCCGCCGACATCGGCAAAACCATCCACCCACACCCGACGCTTGGCGAATCCATCGGCATGAGCGCGGAAGTGGCGCTGGGTGTGTGCACCGATTTGCCGCCGCAGAAAAAGAAAAAATAAGCCTTATGGGTTAAACACAGTTTGCCCCGACAGCTTATGAGAAAAGACCGTCTGAAAGCCCGAAACAGGGTTTTCAGACGGCCTTTTGTGTACCCTCTCAAAAGTTACTGCACGGGCGGCTTATGGGCGCTTTTGTAAGGGATGAGGCTGCTGCGCGAGAGCAGGAGCAGGCAGCCGAGGAGGATCATGCCGAAGGCGGCAAGCGGCGAGGTGTCGAGCAGGTATTCGCTTTGCAGGTAGAGTGCCGCGCCGCAGTACATCAGCAGGGGGCCGGCAACGACGGACTGTTTGTTGATGCCGTCGGCCAGCAGCACGAGGAGGCCGAAAGCGGCCAGGCCGATGGCAATCAGGGTGGAGGTAGCTGGCAGGATGTCGGTGGTTTTGAGAAACCAAACGGCGCCGACGGTAATCAGCAGCAGCGGGAAGAAGAGGGAGGACTGGCGCATGGGGCGATCCTTGTGCGATATGGCAGGAGACCGTCTGAACGTCTGATTGCAGCGGTGCGGATCGGATGCGGAATGAATCCAACCGCGTTGAAGCTGCTTTCGGAAACGTCATTCCCGCGAAGGCGGGAACGGCCTTGGGGTTTATTGCGACAGGGCGGCTTTGACGGCTTTGTTCACTTCGCCCATATCGGCTTTGCCTGCGAGCTTGGCTTTGAGTACGCCCATCACTTTGCCCATGTCGGCGGGCGAGGATGCGCCGGTTTCGGCAACGGCGGCGGCCACTTCGGCGGCTATTGCTTCGGCGGAAAGCATTTCGGGCAGGTAGCGGTTCAGCACGGCGATTTCGGCATTTTCTTTGTCGGCCAGATCCTGCCGTCCGGCTTCGGCGTAGATTTTCGCGCTGTCTTTGCGCTGTTTGATCATTTTGCCGAGGATGGCGGTGATACGCGCGTCGTCGGCTTCGGCGCGTTCGTCTACTTCAAACTGTTTGACGGCGGCGTTGATAAGGCGGATGGTGCCGAGCGCGGTTTGGTCTTTGGCGCGCATGGCGGTTTTCATGTCTTCGTTGATTTGCTGTTTCAGGGACATTTCGGGTTTCCTTGTCTCGTTGGGGAGGACGCATTATAGAAAAACACCGCGCCAAACGAAAGGCGCGGTGTCGGAACGGTAAAGCCGTCGGAATCAGTACATTTTCGGCGGAAGCTGCTGGCTGCGCAGGCGTTTTTGCAGGCGTTTGGCAGCGGCGGCTTTTTTGCGTTTGCGTTCGGTTGTCGGTTTTTCGTAGGCTTCACGGGCGCGCAGTTCGGTCAAGAGACCGGTTTTTTCGATGGCGCGTTTGAAACGGCGCATGGCAACTTCGAAGGGTTCGTTTTCTTTAACTTTGATTGTAGGCATTTTGTTTCCTTTAAATTCTGTGAGGCCGTCTGAAAAGGGCGACGGCGGGTCAAATGGGGTTCGGTAACGCTTTCTGCGGCGGGGCAGGGCGGGTTACGCGCCGTGAGGGACACATCACCTCCTAACAAAGCCGCGCCTTGTGCGCGGCGGCGGGATTCGGTTTGGCCGGGCAGTGTCGGCGAAAGCGGCGGATTATCCGTGTTTTGCCGCGGTCGGTCAATGTTTTGCTGCGGAAAAAAGGATTTGAGGCCGTCTGAAAAAACAAAACAGGCCGTCTGAAAGACGGAACGGGGCTTTCAGACGGCCTCTGCTTTGCGGCAACGCTTTATTGCAAAACGGTGACTTTGCGGATCACGACGGGTTTGACGGGAACGTTTTGGTGGAAACCGTGGTCGCCGGTTTTCACTTTGCCGATGGCACGCACAACGTCCATGCCAGAGGTGACTTTGCCGAACACGGCATAGCCGTAGCCTTCGGGCGTGGTGTTTTTGTGGTCGAGGTTGGGGTTGTCGGCGAGGTTGATGAAAAACTGGCTGGTGGCCGAATGTGGGTTGCCGGTGCGCGCCATGGCGATGGTGCCCGCGCTGTTTTTCAGGCCGTTGGCCGCTTCGTTGGGCACGGCTTTTTCCGTGGCTTTCTGCGCCATGTCGGCGGTGAAGCCGCCGCCTTGGATCATAAAGCCGTCGATTACGCGGTGGAAGACGGTGTTGTCGTAGAAGCCGCTGCGGGCGTAGCGCACGAAGTTGGCAACGGTTTTCGGCGCGCGTTTTTCGTCGAGGGTGAGTTTGATTTTGCCGTGGCTGGTGTCGATTTCGACGGGGGTGTCGGCCTGCGCGGCGGGGGCGGCGCAGAGCAGGGCGGCAAGGAGAAGTTTGGCTGCTTGATTCACGGATGGTCCTTTCGGTGTCGGATGGTTTGAAAAACAGGTGGCGGAGGCCGTTGCGGCCTGTGCGGGAATGATGTTTCTGAAAACGGCAGCGGTTTTTCAGACGGCCTTTAATCAATCTTCATGCCAAACCCACCAGACCTTGCCGTCCTGCCGTGCGGGCGGGGCGCAGTCTTGCCGGCAGAGTTCGGAGAATGCGCGGCCTGCGGCGGCGGATGCCCAGCTTTGTAGGGGGGCCAGTTCGGCGGATTGGGGAACAGGGGCGGCGATGCCGATGCTGCGCTCGGTCTGCCAGCTGTTGTCGACGGCTTGTTCGGCGTCGGCTGTGTGTTGGCGCGGGATACCGTAGCTGCAACGCAGGCAGAGATAGCGCAGGCTTTGCGTCCAGTCTTCAGCCGTCCAGCCGTGTTGTTCCAGCAGTTCGGTGAGTGCCTGTGCGTCTGCGGCGGCGGAGCAGCGGACGAAGGCGGCGTTCCAGTGCACGCCTTCGGCAAAACCATCGGCGCATTCGATGGCGCACAGGTTGGCACGCAGGGCGGTCGGCCAGTCCATGCGGTTTTTGGCGGTTAAGCCCTGCATGTAGTGGTAGGGGCTGTCGTCGGGAAAGCGTTTGACCAGATCGACGAAGTGTTCGGCAGCCTGCGCCAGTTCGCCGCTGTCGAAGGCGGCGTAGGCTTGTTTGTGCAGTTTTTTGTGGCGGCGGAAGGTGAAGGACATGGGTGGTTTTCCTGTTGGGATTCAGGCAGCCTGAAAGCCTGTGTGCGTTTTCAGGCTGCCTTTGCGCTCAATCCCCCATCGCCGCCAGCAGTTCCGCCTGATGCTCGGCAATCAGCGCGGCGGTAATCTCTTCCATATCGCCGTCCATCACAAAATCCAGCTTGTGCAGCGTGAGGTTGATGCGGTGGTCGGTAACGCGGCCTTGCGGGTAGTTGTAGGTGCGGATGCGCTCGCTGCGGTCGCCGCTGCCGATAAGCGATTTGCGCTCGGCGGCTTCTTTGGCTTGGGCTTCGCGTTTTTGCGCGTCATTCAGCCGCGCGGCGAGCACTTTCATTGCTTGGGCTTTGTTGGCGTGCTGGCTGCGGCCGTCTTGGCATTCGACCACCATGCCGCTGGGCAGGTGGGTGATGCGTACGGCGGAATCGGTTTTGTTGATGTGTTGGCCGCCCGCGCCGGATGCGCGGAAGGTGTCGATACGCAAATCGGCGGGGTTGAGTTGGATTTCTTCGAGTTCGTCCGCTTCGGGCATCACGGCGACGGTGCAGGCGGATGTGTGGATGCGCCCCTGGCTTTCGGTGGCGGGTACGCGCTGCACGCGGTGGCCGCCCGACTCGAATTTCAGACGGCTGTACACGCCCAGCCCGATGATGCGGGCGATGACTTCTTTATAGCCGCCCAGCTCGCTTTCGTTGGCGGAAACGATTTCCACCTGCCAGCGGTTACGTTCGGCGTAGCGGCTGTACATACGCAAGAGGTCGCCGGCAAACAGCGCGGCTTCGTCGCCGCCGGTACCGGCGCGGATTTCGATGAAGATGTTTTTGTCGTCGTCGGCATCTTTGGGCAGCAGGAGTTTTTGCAACTCGGTGTCCAAGGCTTCCATGCGCGCTTTGGCCGCTTCGATTTCTTCGGCAGCAAAGTCTTTCATTTCGGGGTCGGACAGCATTTCTTGCGCGTCGGCGATGTCGTTTTGCGCTTGGGTGTAGCGTTGGAAGGTTTCGACTACGGGGGTCAGCTCGGCGTGTTCGCGCGTGAGCTTGCGGTAGTTGTCCATGTCGGCGGTGGCTTCGGGCGAACCCAACAGCGCGGTAACTTCTTCGAGGCGGTCGGCGAGGGCTTGCAGTTTGTCTAAAATCGAGGGTTTCATGGGGTGTCCGGTTTTGAATAGTGAGGCCGTCTGAAAACGCTTTTTCAGACGGCCTGAAACGGCGCGGATTATAGCAGCTTTGCGGCGGGCGGCTGAGGACGTCTGAACGGTTTTCAGACGGCCTATAAGCCATACAGGGGAATGTCCAGCTCGAAGGGCGACAGCAGCAGCGACGAGCCGCCGGTGTATTCGCTGTCTTTAAGGTGGAACGGCACGCAGCCTAGCGTCCAGCGTTTGTCGAGCGGCGCGTCGGGATGCCAAGAAGAGCTGATGCCCTGCCGCCGTTCGTATTGGGCGATGCCGTCTTTTAAGACGGCGGCGAGGACGAAAGGCGGCAGCCACAGGGCGTTTATCGGGATGCTTGGCATTTTGTCGACGGGGACGCGGGCGGAAAAATGCGCGCGTACAGCTGCTTCGTAGGCGGCGTAGTTTTCCAGGCATTCGCGCGGGTCGCGCATAAAGCCGTAGCAGTCGATAAATTCGTAGTCATAAAGGAAAAACGAGGCGACGGCTTCGGGCGGATAGGGCAGTTTCAGTTTCACGGCGGCTGCTCCGTTTTTTGTTTTCAGACGGCCTTATTCCGCTTTCAAACCGAAATGCAGGCGGCAGATTTCGGTGGCGACGCGGCCGCGCGGGGTGCGTTGCAGAAAGCCCTGCTGGATAAGGTAGGGTTCGATCACGTCTTCGATGGTGTCCGACGATTCGCCGATGGCGGCGGCGATGTTGTCGAGGCCGACGGGGCCGCCGCCGAATTTGTGCAGCACGGCTTCGAGGAATTTCCTATCCATCACGTCCAGCCCGACGGCGTCAACGTCGAGCAACGAAAGGGCGGCGTCGGCCGTGTCGGCGGCGATGCGGCCGCTGCCTTTCACTTCGGCGTAGTCGCGCACGCGGCGCAACAGGCGGTTGGCGATGCGCGGCGTGCCGCGGCTGCGGCGGGCGATTTCCAGTGCGCCGCCTTCGTCCATATCGAGCTGCAAAAGCTGGGCGGAGCGGGAAACGATGGTGGAGAGGTCGGCATGGTTGTAGAACTCGAGGCGGGCGACGATGCCGAAGCGGTCGCGCAGCGGATTGGTGAGCATACCGGCGCGGGTGGTGGCGCCGACGAGGGTGAAGGGCGGCAGGTCGATTTTCACCGAACGTGCGGCCGGCCCTTCGCCTATCATGATGTCCAGTTGGTAGTCTTCGAGGGCGGGATAGAGGATTTCTTCGACGACGGGGCTGAGGCGGTGGATTTCGTCGATAAACAGCACGTCGTGCGGGTCGAGATTGGTTAAGAGCGCGGCCAAGTCGCCTGCGCGTTCGAGCACGGGGCCGCTGGTCTGGCGCAGGTTGACGCCCAGTTCTTTGGCGATGATGTGGGCGAGGGTGGTTTTGCCCAGCCCGGGCGGGCCGAACAACAGGGTGTGGTCGAGCGCCTCGCCGCGTTTTTTCGCCGCCTGGATGAAGATTTCGAGCTGTTCTTTGGCCTTGTGCTGGCCGATGTAGTCGGCAAGGAATTTGGGACGCAGGGCGCGTTCGATTTGTTCTTCCTGTGAAGAGAGCGTTTGCGCGGTGATGATGCGTTCGGGCGCGGCGGCGGTGAGATTGTCGGTGTGCAGCATGGCGGTCGGGCGAAAAAAGCAAAGCGCGTATGATAGCGGAAGGCGGCTGAGGCCGTCTGAAAAAATCGCCCTGCCGCCGACACGCGGCGCAGCCGTGCTGCTATCATCCGCGTTTTTTCAGAAACGCCGCCGTAAGGAAACCCTGATATGGACGCACAACAACACACCCTTCCCGCAGGCTATGCCGCCTTTGCCGAAGCATTCAAATACGGAGGCCGTCTGAAAGCCGGTTGCGACGCCTTCGGCAAACCCTTGGAAAGCGAAATCGGCAGCATCCTGACACCGGAAGAAACCGCCGCCGAAGGCGCGCGCGAGCTGTCATTTTTTCTCGACAGCTTCGATGAAGAAGACATGGGTGCCGCAGAAAAAGAAGGCCGTCTGAAAACCCTGGTTTGTTTCGCCGCCGACGGCGCGGGCAACCCGTTTTTCATGGATTTCTCCCGTTCGCCAAGCCGCCCGTCCGTGTTTTATTGGGACGACGCGAAACTGGTTCTGCGTACCCTGTCCGACAATATCGAAGACTTTTTCGCCTTGTTCGAGCCCGAAGACTGAAAAGTTTTTCAGACGGCCTCAAACAAACACAGGCCGTCTGAAATCGTAGCAAACACTTAAACACCAAAAGAAAAACACCATGGCACACAAAATCCACCGGCACGAAAAAATCGTCCGCCTCGTGCGCGAACACGGCTTTATGCCGATAGAAGGACTGGCACGCGAGTTGGACGTCACACCGCAAACCGTGCGCCGCGACATCGGCGAACTCTGCCAAAGCGGCCTGCTGCGCCGCTACCACGGCGGCGCGACGCTGGGCGAGGCGGCGGAAAACGACACCTATCTTTTGCAGAAAAACCGCCGCCAAAACGAAAAAGCCCATATCGCCGACCTGATTGCCGAACGCATCCCCGACGGCGCCAGCCTGTTTATGAGCATAGGCGCCACCATCGAAGCCGTGGCCGCCGCCCTGATCAAAAGCCGCAGCAGCCTGCGCATCATCACCAACAACATCCACGTCGCCGCCCTCGTTTCCGGCCGCAGCGACTACACCGTTATCATCACCTCCGGCGTAGTGCGCCCCGTCGACGGCGGCGTCACCGGCGTGGCAACAGTGGATTTCATCAACCAGTTCAAGGCCGACTACGCCGTGCTCGGCGCGGCAGCAATGGAAAACGACGGCTCGCTGCTCGATTTCGACTACAAAGAAGTGAGCGTGATGCAGGCGATGATGGCCAACGCCCGCACGCGCTACCTAGCCGTCGACCGCAGCCACTCCGGCCGCACCGCCCTCGTGCGCATGGCCTCGGTTACCGAGTTCGACGGCGTCTTCACCGACGAAGCCCCCGCCGCCCCAGTGGCCAAACAGCTCGAAGAAGCGGGCATTCCCTGCCACGTGGCCGAGAAATAGCCGCGCTTTTGTATAGATAAAGAGGCCGTCTGAAACTTTCAGACGGCCTCCGAATACGATACCAACATGATTTCAGAAAGGTTTTTTATGACTGACGGCATCCGACAACGCGCCGAACTCCAACGCCGCATCTGGCAAATCGCCAACGATGTACGCGGCTCGGTGGACGGCTGGGACTTCAAACAATACGTGCTCGGCGCACTGTTTTACCGCTTTATCAGCGAAAATTTCACCGCCTACATCGAAGCGGGTGACGAAAGCGTGAACTATGCCGCCATGAGCGACGGCGACATTCCCGCCGAAATCCGCGAAGATGCGGTCAAAACCAAAGGCTATTTCATCGCCCCCAGCCAGCTTTTTGCCAACGTCGTCAACACTGCCAACAGCAACGAAAACCTCAATACCCAGCTCAAAGCCGTTTTCGATTCAATCGAAAATTCCGCCAACGGCCACAAATCCGAACGAGCCCTCAAAGGCCTGTTTGCCGATTTCGACACCACCAGCACACGGCTGGGCAGCACCGTGAAAGAAAAAAGCCAACGCCTTGCCGCCGTGCTCAAAGGCGTGGCAGATCTGGATTTCGGCCGCTTTGAAGACAACCACATCGACCTGTTCGGCGATGCTTACGAATTTCTGATTTCCAACTACGCCGCCAACGCAGGCAAATCCGGCGGCGAATTTTTCACACCGCAAAACGTCTCCAAGCTTATCGCCCGCCTTGCGCTGCACGGGCAAAAAACCGTCAACAAAATCTACGACCCCGCCTGCGGCTCCGGCTCGCTGCTGCTGCAAGCCAAAAAACAGTTTGACGAACACATCATCGAAGAAGGCTTCTTCGGGCAGGAAATCAACCACACCACCTACAACCTCGCCCGCATGAATATGTTTCTGCACAACATCAACTACGACAAATTCAGCATCGAGCTGGGCGACACCCTGCTCAATCCGCAGCTTAAAAACGACCGCCCCTTTGATGCCGTCGTGTCCAATCCGCCGTATTCCGTCAAATGGATAGGCGACGACGATCCCACGCTGATTAACGACGACCGCTTTGCCCCCGCCGGCGTGCTCGCGCCAAAATCTTATGCAGATTTCGCCTTTATCATGCATGCACTGTCCTACCTTTCCGCCAAAGGCCGCGCCGCCATCGTAACCTTCCCCGGCATTTTCTATCGTGGTCGAGCAGAGCAGAAAATCCGCCAATACCTTGTCGACGGCAACTACATCGAAACCGTCATTGCCCTCGCGCCCAACCTGTTTTACGGCACATCCATCGCCGTGAACATACTCGTTTTATCCAAACACAAAACCGACACGCAGATCCAATTCATCGACGCGTCTGAGCTGTTTAAAAAAGAAACCAACAACAACGTTCTCACCGAAGAACACATCAGCCGCATCATGCAGCTTTTCGCCGACAAAACCGACGTGCCGCACGTCGTCAAAATGGCCGGTTACGACATCATTAAAGCCAACGATTACAATTTGGCGGTGAGTTCATACGTCGAAGCCAAAGACACGCGCGAAAAAATCAACATCGCCGAGCTGAACGCCGAAATTCAGACGACCGTAGCCAAGATAGCAAAACTGCGCGCCGAAATTGACAAGATAGTGGCGGAGATCGGGCAGGCGGAATAAATGCGCAAAATTCAACCGGTGATTAAAAGTTGACGGTTGGAAACTATTTTTTACAGGCTTGACGACTTGCCAAAAGGAGCAAATGCCATGGATGATAAAAAAGCCGATCTTGTCATATTCAACAGCCGCGACGGGAATGTTTCTGTCGAAGTGAATTTTTCAGAAGAAACCGCCTGGCTGTCTGTTTCGCAAATGTGTAACGCGCGAAAAGCTTTTGCACAGTTTTTTAACAGCTTTTGCACTAAATACCTTTTGCACTAAATGCCTTTAAGGGCTTTTGAAGGGGCTGACGTAGATTAGCCCTAAATTCCACACCACTCCCGCAAGATTTTTAGCTGCCGGGACGGTGTGCCGAAGCTAAACCGAAATTCGCATTCTTTCAAAAACAGCGGGAAAAATTTGCGATTGATTCCGTTGTATTTGCGTAAGACGCGTTTTGCCTGATTCCAAAAATTCTCAATGCCGTTAATGTGGTTCTGGCGGTCGGCAAATTCCTTGGAATGGTTGATGCGGTAATGGATAAAACCGCTCACGTCCAACTTGTCGTAACTGCTCAGACTATCGGTATAAACAATACTGTCCGGCATGATTTTCTTTTTGATGACAGGGAGTAACGTTTCAGACTTGGCATTATCCACCACAACGGTGTTGCGTTTCAGAATGCCGAAGACAACCACTTTTCCTGCCGCACCGCGACCGCGTCTGCCTTTACGCCGTCCGCCGAAATAGCTTTCGTCCAACTCGACAGGGCCCTCAAAAACCTCATCGGCAACCAAGGCCAGATAATGGCTGATAACCATACGAATTTTGCGGTAGAACAGAATAGCAGAGTTGGGCTGAATGCCCAAAATATCGGCAGCGGAACGGGCGGTAACTTGGAGTACAAAAAATTCAAGCAGTTTCTTTTGAACCATCTTGCTTAATTTACAATTGGTTATCTGCATTTTCGTAGCCTAGCATAACTGCTAATCTACGTCAGCCCCTTATGATTTTACGTTTGACGACGGACGGATTGAAAACGTGCGCCTGCTGGACAAGCGGAATTTGGCGAATAACAAGGTGCAGGTGATCAATCAGTTTGAGCAGCAGGGCAAACACCGTAACCGCTATGATGTAACGGTGTTGGTAAACGGGCTGCCGCTGGTGCAGATTGAGTTGAAAAAGCGCGGTGTGGCGATACGCGAGACGTTTAACCAGGTGCACCGTTATACGAAAGAGAGTTTTAACGCGGAGCATTCGCTGTTTAAGTTTTTGCAGATTTTTGTGATTTCCAACGGCACGGACACGCGTTATTTCGCCAATACCACCAAGCGCGACAAACACAGCTTCGACTTTACGATGAACTGGGCGCGCTCAAACAATGAGCCTATCAAGGATTTAAAAGACTTTACGGCGACGTTTTTGAAAAAAGAAACGCTGTTGGCGGTGTTGCTGCGCTATTCGGTGTTTGATGTCAGCAATACGCTGCTGATTATGCGGCCGTATCAGATTGCGGCGGCGGAGCGGATTTTGTGGAAAATCAAAAGCTCTTTTAATGCGAAAAATTGGAGCAACACCGAAAGCGGCGGCTATATCTGGCACACCACCGGCTCGGGCAAAACGCTCACCAGCTTCAAAGCGGCGCGGCTGGCAACGGAATTGGATTTTATCGACAAGGTGTTTTTTGTGGTGGACAGAAAAGACCTCGATTATCAGACGATGAAGGAATACCAACGCTTTTCGCCCGACAGCGTCAACGGTTCGGACAGTACGGCGGGGCTGAAACGCAATCTGGAAAAAGACGACAATAAAATCATCGTTACCACCATCCAAAAGCTGAACAATCTGATGAAAAGCGAAGCGGATTTGCCGGCATACCGGCAGAAAACGGTGTTTATTTTCGATGAATGCCACCGCTCGCAATTTGGCGAGGCGCAAAAAAACCTGAAATGCAAGTTCAAATATTTCTGCCAGTTCGGTTTTACCGGCACGCCGATTTTCCCTGAAAACGCGCTGGGCGCGGAAACCACCGCCGGCGTGTTTGGCCGGCAGTTGCACGATTATGTGATTACCGATGCCATCCGCGATGAAAAAGTGTTGAAATTCAAGGTGGACTACAATGATGTGCGGCCGCAGTTCAAATCTTTGGAGCAGGAGCAGGACGAGCAGAAACTTTCCGCCGCTGAAAACCGCCAAGCGCTGCTGCACCCCGAGCGCATCCGTGAAATCACGCAGTATATTTTGGACAATTTCCGCCAAAAAACCCACCGCATGAATGCAACGGGCAAAGGTTTCAACGCCATGTTCGCCGTAAGCAGCGTGGAAGCGGCCAAGCTGTATTACAAGGCGTTTAAAGAGCAGCAGAAAGGCCGTCTGAAACCTTTGAAAGTGGCAACGATTTTTTCCTTTGCCGCCAATGAAACGCAAGACGCGGTCGGCGATATTGCCGATGAAAATTTCGATCCCGAAGCGATGGGAAGCAGCGCGAAAGAGTTTCTGTCTGCCGCCATTGCCGATTACAACGCGCATTTCCATACCAATTACAGCGTGGACAGCAAATCGTTCCAAAACTATTACCGCGATTTGGCGCAGCGCGTGAAAAAGCAGGAAGTGGATTTGCTGATTGTGGTGGGCATGTTTTTAACCGGCTTCGACGCGCCCGCGCTCAATACGCTGTTTGTCGATAAAAACCTGCGCTACCACAGCCTGATACAGGCGTTTTCACGCACCAACCGCATTTTTGATGCAAGCAAAACCTTCGGCAACATCGTTACTTTCCGCGATTTGGAGCAGGCCACCATCGACGCGATTACGCTCTTTGGCAACAAAAACACCAAAAACGTGATATTGGAAAAAAGCTACCGGGAATACATGGAAGGCTACACCGATGCCCTTACCGGCGAAGCGCGGCGCGGTTATCTCGATGTGGTGGAAGAGTTGCGCGAGCGTTTTCCCGACCCTGCCGCGATTGAGACGGAAAAAGACAAAAAAGACTTTGCCAAGCTCTTCGGCGAATATCTGCGCGCGGAAAACGTTTTGCAAAACTACGACGAATTTGCCGCGCTGCAAGCCTTGCAGAAAATCGGTTCAGACGACCTCGAAGCGATAGACAGCCTGAAAAACCGGTATGGCTTGAGCGATGAAGATATTAAAGAGATGCAGGCGGTTGAAGTGCCGTCTGAAAGAGCGGTGCAGGATTACCGTTCCGCCTACAACGACATCCGCGAATGGCAGCGGTGCAACCGCGATAACGGGCAGAGCGAAACGGCACAGGTGGATTGGGGCGATGTGGTTTTTGAAGTGGATTTGCTCAAATCGCAGGAAATCAATCTGGATTATAGTGAGCCAAAATAGAAAAGATACAAGGCAGCAAGACGCAGACAGTATGGGTAATACGGCAAGGCGCAGCAACGCCGTATATTTTTTATTTTGGCTCACTATACATTTTGGAATTGATTTTTGAGCATAACAAAAAAACCAAAGACAAAGCCGTATGGGTGGAAGACATCCGCCGCATCATCCGCGCCAGCGTGAGCAGCCGCGCCAAAGAAGGGCTGATTGTGGATTTCATCAATGAAACCGATTTGGATGCCATGGCCGACGCGCCCGCCGTTATCGAAGCGTTTTACCAATACGCCCGACAAGTGCAGCAGCAGGAAGCGGCGGAATTAATCACATCGGAGGGTTTGAACGAAGCGGAGGCCAAACGCTACCTTGCCGTGTCGCTCAAACGGGAGTACGCCAGCGAAAACGGCACGGATTTGAATGACGTGTTGCCGAAAATGAGTCCGCTCAATCCGCAATACCGCACGAAAAAGCAAAACGTGTTTGAAAAAATTGCCGCGTTTGTGGAGAAGTTTAAAGGCGTGGGCGGCAGCTTGGATAAAGAGTAAGGGGAGATTTCGAAAAGAGGCCGTCTGAAAGCCTGTATTGGGTTTCAGACGGCCTTCTGTTTTATCGGCTCAGCGGTTTTCGTATTCGGTGGACGGGTCACCGTAATACAGCACGCCGAGTTTGATGGGGATGCGGCCTTGCGATTTGCGGTGGGTGTTGGAGTCGCGCAGGGAGTAGGCGCAGCCGCAGTATTCCTGCTGGTAGAAGTGTTCGCGTTTGCTGATTTCTATCATACGCGCGCTGCCGCCGCCTTTGCGCCAGTTGAAATCCCAATAGACCAAACCGTCATAGGGCGCGGCGGCGCGGTGGCCGCAGTCGTTGATTTGCGCCATGTTTTTCCAGCGCGAGATGCCCAGCGAGCTGGTGAAGACGGGGAAGCCGTGTTCGTGGGCGTATTGGGCGGCCTTTTCAAAGCGCATGTCGAAACACATGGTGCAGCGGATGCCGCGTTCGGGTTCGAACTCCATGCCTTTGGCTTTGGCAAACCATTCTTTGCGGTCGTTTTCGTAGTCATCGTCTTTGTCGATAAAGGGGATGCCGAATTTTTCGGCAAAGCGCAGGTTTTCTTCCTTACGCAGCATGTATTCTTTGAGCGGGTGGATGTTGGGGTTGTAGAAATAAATGGTGTAGTCGATGCCGCTGGCGAGCATGGCTTCCATCACTTCGCCCGAACAGGGAGCGCAGCAGGAATGGAGCAGGACTTTTTTGTGGCCGCCGGGGGGAACGAGTATGGAGCGGTCGATGGGGGTGACTTCGGGGGGGTGCGTTGTGTTCATATTGGTGTGGTTTTATGGTTGCCGGAAGGGTTTCAGACGGCCTCAGGCCGTCTGAAAGGGTTTATGCGCTGTGTTTTTGCCGTTTTCGCCAATGCCGCCAGCCGTAGTGGATGTAGCCGGAGAGGCTGTAGCCGAGGGCGAGGAGGAAGAGGGCGAGGGCGGGTTTGAGGGTCATGGCCAGGAGGGCGAGCATGACGAGGATAAGCACGAAAAACGGCACTTTGCGGCGCACGTTGATTTCTTTGAAGCTCCAAAAGGGGATTTGCACGACCATGGAGAGGCCGGCAAAAAGAGTGATGAAGAGCGCCCACCATTTGACGCCGGGGAAGTTTTCGACGCTGTGGTTTACCCAGATGAGGCCGACGATGAGGGCGGCGGCGGTGGGGCTGGGCACGCCGATAAACCAGCGTTTGTCGGCTTTGCCGCTGCCGATAAGGGTGTTGAAGAGGGCAAGGCGCAGAGCGGCGCAGGCGCAGTAGATGAAGGCGGCGGTGTAGCCGATGCGGCCGAAGTGGAACAGCTGCCATTTGTAGGCGATGAGGGCGGGGGCGACGCCGAAGCTGACCATGTCGGCAAGGCTGTCGAGCTGTTCGCCGAAGGCGCTCTGGCTGTTGGTCCAGCGGGCGACGCGGCCGTCCATGCCGTCGAGCATCATGGAGATGAAAACGGCGATGGCGGCGTTTTCAAACAGGCCGTGCATGGCCTGGGTGATGGCGAAGAAGGCGGAGAAGAGGGCGGCGATGGTGAAGGAGTTGGGCAGGACGTAGATGCCGTTTTCGCGGATGCGGCGGCGGATGGCGGTGCGGTTGTCCGGCTGCGGGGCGTTTGCCATGTGGGATTCCCGTGGGGGTGGTTGCAAAACGGGCGCGATTATAACCGATTTGCCTTTGGGCGTCCGAACGTGCGTGAGGCCGTCTGAAAGGTTTTCAGACGGCCTCACGGGATGCGCTGCGGCGGTTTTATTCTGCGGCGGCTTCCTGTATGGCTTCCGCTGCCGGGGCTTGGGCGGCGGCCGGTTCTGCGGCTGCCTGCGCTTCGCGTTCGGCCCGGCGCTGCGCCTGTTTTTCGAGCGCTTCTTTCACCATCGGGTTTTGTGCGGCAACGGCCTGCTCTTCGGCGCTCACTTCGCCTTTGACGCGGTTGTTGAGGTCGAAGCGTTTGCCGCCGCGCGCCAGCGATTTGAGGTAGCGCGGGCGGCGGCAGTGGTTGGCCAGCGCGCGCATGATGAGGGCGGGATCGTATTGCGGCATGGCGGCGACGAGGTCTTGGTCTATGCCCAGCGCGAGGGGTTTGAAGTGTTTGAAGACCGCGTATTTGCCGTAGATGTGGTCGGCGATCATGTCGGTCTGTTTTTTTTTGCTCATGGTCTGCACGGCGGAACGGAGTGCCGCGCCCAAAGCGGTTTCATGTGTCATGCTTTTGTATTCCTAAAATAAACGGCGGATCAAAACGGGCGGCATTGTAGCCCAAAGGTGTGTTTTGGTTAAGCGCTTTCGCAGCAGTAGGCCGTCTGAAACGTGCGGCGCGGGCGGCCGGCCTTTTTTCAGACGGCCTCTGTGCCGGAATGCGGCCGCTCCGCTGCGTTGGCAAGCATTTCGGCGGCGTGGCTGAGGGTGGTGGCGGTGATGGTTTCGCCGCCGAGCATGCGGGCGATTTCGCCGGTGCGGCCTGCTTCGTCGAGTACGCGGATGCTGCTGACGGTTTGTTCGCCGTCGCTGTTTTTGCTGACCTGCCAGTGGTGTTCGCCGCAGGCGGCCACCTGCGGCAGGTGGGTGACGGCCAGCACTTGGTGCGCGGCGCCGAGGCGGCGCAGGGCGCGGCCGACGGTTTCGGCAACGCCGCCGCCGATGCCGGTGTCCACTTCGTCGAAAATCAGGGTGGGGATGCGGGTGTGGCGGCCGGCGGCCACTTGCAGCGACAGGCTGATGCGGGCGAGTTCGCCGCCCGATGCCACTTTGTTCAGCGGCCGCAGCGGGCTGCCTTTGTTGGCGGACACTTGGTATTGCACGTGTTCGAGGCCGTGGGCGGTGGGGGAGGCGGGCACGAGTTCGATGGCAAACTGCGCGCCTTTCATTGCCAGATGCTGCATATTTTCGGTGACTTCTTCGGCCAGGCGCAGGGCGGCGGCGCGGCGTTCGGCAGACAGGCGCTCCGCCGCTTCGGTGTATTCTCGGTCGCGCTCGC
Source organism: Neisseria sp. KEM232 (assembly GCF_002237445.1). Lineage (NCBI taxonomy): Bacteria > Pseudomonadati > Pseudomonadota > Betaproteobacteria > Neisseriales > Neisseriaceae > Neisseria > Neisseria sp. KEM232. The sequence continues at coordinate 2,326,780 of NZ_CP022527.1, read as the reverse complement.
GGGCGGCGGCTTCGAGGGCTTGGGGGTCGGCGGCGGCTTCGAGGTGTTGCAGCGCGGCCTCGGTTTCTTCGAGCTTGGCGGGCAGTTCCTGCGGCTCGATGCGGTATTTGCGCGCCATGGACATGAGTTCGCCCATGCGCTCTTCCTGCGCGGCCAGTTCGGCGGGGTCGAGTTCGGTGCGCGAGGCGACGCCGCGCACGGCGGCGGCAGCTTCGCCCAGCTCGGCTTCGACGCTGGCGAGCAGTTCGAGGGCTTCGGCAAAGCGCGGTTCGATGCCGCTGAGGCTTTCGAGGTTTTTCTGACAGCGGTAGACGTGGTATTGCAGGCCGTGTTCGCCGTCGATGATGTCTTCTACTTCGCGCGCCGTCTGCACCAGCTCGGCGGCGTGGGCGAGGCTGTCGTGGCTTTGGCTGAGGCTTTCCCATTCGCCGGGGGCGGGGGCGAGGCGGGAGAGTTCGCCGTGCTGCCATTCGAGGCGTTCGCGTTCGATTTGCAGCTGCTCGCGCTGTTCTTCGGCGGCTTTGAGTGCGGCAAGCGCCGACTGGCGGGCGCGGTAGGCGGCGGCGACTTCCTGCGCCAGCGGCAGGCAGCCGGCGAAGGCGTCGAGCAGTTCGCGCTGGGCGGCTTCGCGGTTGAGCGATTGGTGGGCGTTTTGGCCGTGGATGTCGATCAGGCGGCTGCCGATGCTTTTGAGTTGGGCGAGGGTGGCGGCCTGTCCGTTGAGGTAGCTGCGGCTTTTGCCTTTGGCGTCAATGATGCGGCGCACGGACAATTCGTCGGCATCGTCGGCCAAAAAGCCCTGCTCGCGCAATTCGTTTTGCAGCTCGGGCATTTCGGAGAGGTCGAAGAGGGCGGAGAGGCGGGCTTCTTTCGCGCCGCCGCGAACTTGGGCGTAGTCGGCCTTGCCGCCCAGCAGGAGGCCGACGGCGTCGAGAGTGATGGATTTGCCCGCGCCGGTTTCGCCGGTGAGCACGGTGAAGCCGGGTTGGAATTGGAGGTCGAGGCTATCGACGATAACGAAGTCGTTGAGGGAGAGCGCCAGCAGCATAGGTATCCTTTTTCGGGAGGCCGTCTGAAAGGCGGCGATTATATAGCGGAACGGATTTTCCTGCCTGCGCGGCGCTGTGTCTGCGGCTTGGTTGCGAAACGGTCTGAAACCTGCGAAAACCGTTTCAGACGGCCTTTCGTCCGCCCGCACGGTTTGCCGCAACTCCCCGAATCCGTTCGTGCCGCTGCGGAAATTTTTGCGGGACAATGGTAAAGCAGTTCTGCGAAACGCCACCCCCACCCCAACCCTCCCCCGCGCGTGTACAGTTTTGTATTTTCAGACGGCCTAAACGTTTTAACGGGCGGCAGGGTTGGCCAGTATGCGGTTTATCGGCAGTAAGGCTGCAAATCAGCCAGCGCGGCCTGCCAGTTGGCCGCTTCGATGCCGAAGGTATTTTGGATTTTGGCGCAGTCCAGCCGTGAGTTGGCGGGGCGGCGGGCGGGGGTGGGGTAGTCGGCGGTGGCGATGGCTTTGAGCCCGGGGATGTTCGGCAGCAGGTTTTGCGCGGCGGCAGCCTGAAAGATTTGCTCGGCAAAGCCGTGCCAGCTGGTGTAGGGGCAGCCTGAAAAATGATAGACGCCCCAGTCGGCGAAACCGGAAACTTGGCTGCGTTCGGCGATGGCAATCAGGGCGGCGGCGATGTCGGCGGCGGGGGTGGGCGCGCCGTGTTGGTCGGCAACTATGCCGAGGCTGTCGCGCTCGCGGCCGAGGCGAAGCATGGTTTTGACGAAGTTGCCGCCGTACTCGCCGAACACCCAGGCGGTGCGCAGGATGATGTGGCGCGGGCAGGCTGCGGCGGCCTGTTCGCCTGCCAGTTTGCTTTTGCCGTACACGCTTTGCGGGTTGACGGGATCGGTTTCGCGGTAGGGCGCGTCGGCCGTGCCGTCGAACACATAATCGGTGGAAATGTGCAGCAGGACGGCCTTATGTGTGGCGGCGGCTTCGGCCAGATGGCGTACGGCGTCGCGGTTGACGGCGTAGGCGGTGTCGGCATCGCTTTCGGCTTTATCGACGGCGGTGTAGGCGGCGGCGTTGATAATGACGTCGGGACGGAAACCGGCAACGGTGCGTTCGACGGCGGCGGAATCGGTGATGTCGAGCGCGGCGCGGTTGGCAGCAAGGACGGTGGCGCGGTTTTGAAGCTGCAAAACCAGTTCGCGGCCGACTTGGCCGTCGGCGCCGGTAATCAGGATGTTCATAGGTTTGTTCTTTCGGGTTGGGGGTAGGAGGCTGCCTGAAAGTTGGATGCCGACACGCCCTACGGTTTATCGGGCTTTTTTGGCATCCAGCAGGGCGTGTAGTTCCCTTTCGGAATATTGGTAATGCGGGCGTTTGGTCGGGTATAGGCCGACTGATTCCAATTGGTCTGTACAATCCAAAATCGGCTGCGTATTGCCGTCTTTCAAATCGGCAATAAGCAAACGCTTCAAATTAGGCAGCTGCGGCAGGAAGTTGAGATTTGCCACGCGGTCGAGCAGCAGCCGGCTGATGGAAGCGGATTTCAGGTTGATGTTGATGAGTTGGGAGCATTTTTCAATTCAAACCAGGTCTAGGTTCGGGCAGTTGGCCAGCGCGTCGATGTTTTGCAGGTGCGCGAGTATTTCAGCTCGATATGTTTCAGGGCGGGCATGTCGGTGATGCCGTCCAGGGTGAGGGTTTTACATTGGATCAGGGTTAATTCTTCCAACCTGTTGAGTTGCCCGATTTCGCTGAAATCTTGGTCGGGGTAAAACCAGATTTTCATTTTTTCCAGCGTTTTGCAGCCGCCCAGGTTCACCATAAATTTGCCCCAGCCGCCGTCTATGTATTTCAGGTGTTTCAGGCGCGACAAATCCAGCTTTTCTTTGGTTTTGATTTCGTTTTTTTCCATCGGTTCAAAGTGCAAAGTATGCAGATTGAGCGTGTATAGGGCATCAAGGTTGCGGACGGTAAAGCCGTTTTCCAAATAGAGGCTGCTGATTTCGGGATAGTCGGTAAGCGGGGACAAATCCATCTGCATCCAGCTTTTTTTGGTGTCGTTCGGATATTGCTCGCGCATCATCTGTTTGTATTCATAATGTTGGAGGCGGCCGAAGCCGATGCCTATTTCGTATTTGTTCAAATCTATGTTTTTCAATAAAGCGGGCAGGTCGTCTATTTCCTCGAAGTGGACGAGGACATATTTGTATTCATGGTTGATTTTGCTGTATTTCTGCATGGTCTTCCTTGGTTGCTTGGGGCACAGGCCGAGTATCAATGTCCGATCTGTCCTGCTGTGTTTTCGGACGGCCTTTTGCTTTAACTGCGTTGAAGCTGCGCTTTTAGGTAGCCTTGAGGCCGTCTGAAAGCGTACTGCAATGCAGTAAACAAACTTTTCAGACGGCCTCAAAGGCGTTTTATTGCCTGCCGTCCAACAGCCGCAGCAGGTATTGCCCGTATTCGTTTTTGGCCATGGGGCGGGCGAGTTCTTCAAGCCGGCCGGCATCCAGCCAGCCCTGCCGCCAGGCGATTTCTTCGAGGCAGGCTACTTGCAGGTTTTGCAGGTTCTGCACGGTCTGCACAAAGGCGGCGGCTTCGTGCAGGCTCTCGTGGGTGCCGGTGTCGAGCCAGGCGAAGCCGCGGCCGAGCAGCTGCACGGAAAGGCTGCCGTCTTCGAGATACATTTGGTTGACGGCGGTGATTTCGAGTTCGCCGCGTGCGGAGGGTTTGACCTGTTTGGCGAAGTCGATCACGCGGTTGTCGTAGAAATAAAGGCCGGTTACCGCCCAGTCGGATTTGGGTTTGCTCGGTTTTTCTTCGATGGAAAGGGCTTTGAAGTTTTGGTCGAATTCGACGACGCCGAAGCGTTCGGGATCGCGCACTTGGTAGGCGAAGACGGTGGCGCCGTGGCTTTTGGCGGCGGCTTGGCGCAGGGTTTGGGTGAAGGACTGGCCGTAGAAGATGTTGTCGCCGAGCACAAGGCAGACGCTGTCGCTGCCGATAAATTCTTCGCCGATGATAAAGGCTTGGGCGAGGCCGTCGGGGCTGGGCTGTTCGGCGTATGCGATATGGATGCCGAAGCGGCTGCCGTCGCCGAGCAGGCGGCGGAAGGCGGGGTTGTCTCCGGGGGTGGTGATGACGAGGATGTCGCGGATGCCGGCGAGCATGAGCACGGACAGGGGGTAGTAGATCATGGGTTTGTCGTACACGGGCAGCAGCTGTTTGGAAACGCCGCGGGTGATGGGGTAAAGACGGGTGCCGGAGCCGCCGGCAAGGATGATGCCTTTCATGGGATTTCTCCTGTGGGGTGGGTTTTCAGGCGGCCTATGGAGGCCGTCTGAAAAAGGTGTTTGGAAACGGATACGGAGGGACTGCATTTTGCTGAGGCCGTCTGAAAGGGTTTTCAGACGGCCTCAGAAGTTCGGGCGGCAAAATTATAGCAAACCGTTTTATGTCGGTTCATATGATTCGGTTTGATTGTGAGCTGCGACCGGGTTTCAACCCGCGTCGCGTTTGGCGGCGGCTTTGATGTCTAGGATTTGGCGCACGAAGGCGGCGAGTTTGGTGGGAAAGTCGGCATCGTTCAGGCTGCCGATTAGGGCGAAGGTGTCGGGTTCGCCGCCGTCGTCTGCGGTGAGGGTTTCGCCTTGGTAGTATTGGAAAAACAGGGCTTTGCCGCCGCGGATTTTGCCGCGATGCAAAACAAGGATTTCACCATTTTCGTCTTGGGCGAATGCGCCGGATAGGGCGCGGTTGACGCCCTCGGCTGGGAAGTTGATTTCGGCGGCGAGGGCGGCTTTTTTGCCGGCGGCGGGCGCGCCGATGCCGAAGCCGTTCCAGCATTTTTTGCCGTCTTGCGTTTGCGCGTACCACAAATCCAGCTCGGGCGAATAGGCGGCTTCGGTGTCCAATCCGCCGTTGACAGCGGCGATGGTGCAGGGGATTTTTTGGCTGAGAGCGGCTTGCAGGGCTTGGGTGAAACGCGCGTGAGCGGTGGCGAGTTGGGCGGGGTCGGTAAGGATGGCGGGCATGGGTGTCCTTTGTTTGGGGGTGGATGGAAAGGCAGCCTGAAGGTGGGGGCAGGCTGCTTTGTAGGGTGTGTGCCGTAGGCACGCACGCGGTTAGAGGGTTCAGTGTTCCGTATCGTTTTTTAGCTTCGCAACTTCGCTTTGTTGCGCAGGCTGTTTTGTTTGGCGGATTGAACGGTGGGCTAAAAAAGCCGGCATACACTGAGTGTTTGGCGACCGCGTGCGTGGCAGAGCCACACACCCTACGCAGGCGGTTTCAGACGGCGTTTGAGGTCGTCTGAAAGGGTTGGTTTTGAACACGCGGTTACTCGCCGAAATCCATATCGGCGGTTTCGGGTGTGCCGCCCCAGTCGGGCGGGAGCAGGCCATGGCGGACGTAGCGGTGGAAGCTGGAAAACGACCAGTCGCGCACGCTTGCGGCGCAGCGGTGTTTGACGGGATTGTAATGGATGTAGTCGGCGCAACGCTGTAAATCGGCTTCGTTGCGGACGGTGTGTTCGTAAAAACGCCGTTGCCAAATACCGCGTTCGTGCCGCCGCTGTTTGCTGGCGGACAGGTTCTCAGCACGAGGGAAACGTGCGGAGAATTTGGTTTTAATCAGCCGCCAGCGCAGGGAATAATCCGCATCATCGGGCGGCAGCGTCCAAATGGCATGAATGTGGTTCGGCAGTACGCATACGGCGACGGTTTCAAAGGGATATTGTTTTTGCACGGACATATAGGCGGCACGCAGCAGGTTGATGTGTTCCACCAGCAGGCGGGATTTGGGATCGGCAAGTTTGACGGTAAAGAAAAACGTGCCGCCGGCAATCAGGTTTCTGCGATAACGCGCCATGGGGTTTCCGTGTTGTGGTAATGGTTTCAGACGATGTTTGAGGCCGTCTGAAAGATTGGGTTTCAGGCTGCTTTGTAGGGTGTGTGCCGCAGGCACGCACGCGGTTGGTTGGGTTGGTTGTCCGCATTGGGTTTTCAGGCTGCCTTGCTGGGTTGATTGGAAGGCTACCTGAAAATCGGAATGGGTGCGGAACATTTTGCAACTGCGTGCGTGGCGGAGCCACACACCCTACACAGGCTACGCTTGCTGCTTTTGTAGGGTGTGTGCCGTAGGCACGCACGCGGTTGGTAGGGTTGGTTGTCCGCATTGTTTTTTCGGGCTGCTTTGTTTAGCGGGTTGAAAGGCTACCTGAAAATTTGGAATGGGTGCGGAGTGTTTGGCGACTGCGTGCGTGGCGGAGCCACACACCCTACGCAGGAGATTTCACAAATTGATCATATGCAGAACGAACACCACTTGGAACACTTGCATAATCAATCAAATTTAACGCACTAATAAATCTCTTTCTTTCGGAGCTAAATCTGCGCCCTATTCTTGAATTTTCTGTTTGTGTATGACGAATCATTAGTGCAATCTCTTGTGGAGAGAAGTTCTTAATAATTTTTTCATAGAATGGGATAGCAGCCCATGAAACTCCATAACCATTTCCCAAATAACAAGCAACAACTGTATCTACAAAATCACTTTGAGCAGTTTCAGGAACTGCTGTATTTTGAGATAACTCTGCTAATCTTTCTGCATATGGAGGTTCATTATAAAAATTATTTAAACCATCATGAGCAATTTGTAATCTTTGGATAGCCGTAGAGAAAATTGCATGTTGCTGTGGAGCGGAAAGCAAGCCTAGTAAGCCCAATTTTTCAAAAAATTGGCTAGATGCTGTTAGTCTTTGTTCATCTCCTTTTGTAATGTACTCTGAATGTTTGTCAATCAGAACAGATCGTAAAGAAGCGGAAAAGCTATCTTTAAATAAATCACAAATATCTAAAGCATTTAGTCTTGTTGGTTCTTGTGAATTTGGATCGCAATAAATACCATGAGCCATAACGATCAATAATTGTTTTTGTGCCTCATGGGTTTCAGATAGTTTATGAAGCCAAAATTCACGTTGAGCATTATTAAATCGATCAGCTTTAATTGACTGAATAAATTCACTAATATTGACACCTTTGGGTGAAGAGGAATCACCTAAGGCATATTTTATACAACGGTTTAAGAAGGTAATAAATTCTCTATCGTTTAGATTTCCAAGCGATGGGTGGGCTGCGGAAAAATTATTACGAACATTTCTACACTGTCCTAGAAAAAGGGCACCCTCCTCATTAAGAATATTTAATTGCAAGCATAAATCTAATAATTGGCTATCTTGTAATGCTATTAAATGACTATCTTCAAAATCCTTTTCCAATATTTGGGAAACGACTGGAAGACCAAAAGTTCTGACTTTATCACGCAATCTTAAAATGGCAGCATTCCATATATAGTTGATTGCACCATCAAATAACCCAGAACTAATAGCAATACACATTCGAGCAATAAGTTCAGGGTTAACATTTTGAACAGGTATGTTTTTTAGTTCTCGTGGTAAATCATTCCATGCGTATCTAATTTCTTCATCACTTGCTAAAACTTCTCTTGGAAAGCCAAGAGCAGTAACAAGTTGGTTGATTGCGGGAATAGTATTAGCAGATAAATCAGGTAGCTGTTGATTGAAAGTAGCCAATGAGTTATTAGAGTTCATAAAACTTTCTCCAGTATAAGTGAATTAAAGATTTAGCATTGTATTACTAGTTTAATGTTTTTTTCAAATATATCCCAGTATAACTCCCCTCCACTTGGCCAACTTCTTCAGGTGTTCCACAAGCCACAATCCTCCCCCCGCCATCCCCCCCCTCGGGCCCTAAATCCACAATCCAATCCGCGGTTTTAATCACGTCCAAATTGTGCTCAATAATCACAATGGAGTTGCCTTTGCCTTTCAGACGGCCTATCACTTCCAGCAGCAGGGCGATGTCGGCGAAGTGCAGGCCGGTGGTGGGTTCGTCGAGGATGTAGAGCGTTCTGCCGGTGTCGCGTTTGGATAGCTCTAGGGCGAGTTTAACGCGTTGGGCTTCGCCGCCGGAGAGGGTGGTGGCGGACTGTCCGAGGCGGATGTAGCCTAGGCCTACGTCCATCAGGGTTTGCAGTTTGCGCGATACGGTGGGGACGGCGTCGAAAAATTCGCGGGCTTCTTCGACGGTCATGTCGAGGACTTGGCTGATGTCTTTGCCTTTGTATTGGATTTCGAGCGTTTCGCGGTTGTAGCGTTTGCCGTGGCAGACTTCGCAGGGGACGTACACGTCGGGCAGGAAGTGCATTTCGACTTTAATCACGCCGTCGCCTTGGCAGGCTTCGCAGCGGCCGCCTTTGACGTTGAAGGAGAATCTGCCGACGCTGTAGCCGCGTTCGCGCGAGAGGGGTACGCCGGCGAAGAGTTCGCGAATGGGGGTGAACAGGCCGGTGTAGGTGGCGGGATTGGAGCGCGGTGTGCGTCCGATGGGGGATTGGTCGACGTTGATGACTTTGTCGAGGTGTTCGAGGCCGCGGATGTCGTCGTATGGGGCGGGTTCTTCTTGGGCGCGGTTGAGTTCGCGGGCGGTGATTTTGGCGAGGGTGTCGTTAATCAGGGTGGACTTGCCGCTGCCGGATACGCCGGTGATGCAGGTAATCAAACCGAGCGGCAGTTCGAGGGTAACGTTTTTGAGGTTGTTGCCGCGCGCGCCTTTGAGGACGAGCATTCGGTCAGGATTGACGGGTGTGCGTTCAGACGGCACGGCAATGGATTTTTTGCCGCTGAGGTATTGTCCGGTAATGGATTGCTCGCATTTGGCGACGTTTTCGGGCGTATCGGCAATCAATACGTTACCGCCGTGTTCGCCTGCGCCCGGGCCCATATCGACGACGAAATCGGCTTCGCGGATGGCGTCTTCGTCGTGTTCGACCACAATCACGCTGTTGCCCAAATCGCGCAGGCGTTTGAGGGTGGCGAGTAGGCGGTCGTTGTCGCGCTGGTGCAGGCCGATGGAGGGTTCGTCCAAAACGTACATCACGCCGGTCAGGCCGCTGCCGATTTGGCTGGCGAGACGGATGCGCTGGGCTTCGCCGCCGGAAAGGGTTTCGGCGGAGCGACTCAAGTTCAGGTAATCCAGCCCGACGTTAATCAGGAAACCGAGACGCTCGGTGATTTCTTTGAGGATTTTTTCGGCGATTTGTTTTTTGTTGCCGTCCAAATCCAAGGTTTCAAAGAATTGGTGGGTTTTGGTCAGCGGCCAGGCGGAGACTTCGTGCAAAGGTTCGCCGCTGACGTAAACGTAGCGCGCTTCTTTGCGCAAACGTGCGCCGCCGCAGCTCGGGCAAGCGCGGTGGTTTTGGTATTCGCGCAGTTTTTCGCGCACGGTTTCGCTGTCGGTTTCGCGGTAGCGGCGTTCGAGATTGGGGATGATGCCTTCGAAGGCGTGGCTGCGGTTGAAGGTGGTGCCGCGTTCGGACAGGTAAGTGAAATCAATGACTTCTTTGCCCGAGCCGTGCAGGATGACTTTTTTGACTTTTTCAGGTAGCGTTTCCCAAGCAGCCTGCACATCGAAACCGTAATGCCGCGAAAGCGACTGAATCATTTGGAAATAGAACTGGTTGCGCTTGTCCCAGCCGTCAATCGCGCCCGTTGCGAGCGACAATTCGGGATGGGCGACCACTTTTTCGGGGTCGAAGAAATTGGTGTTGCCCAAGCCGTCGCAAGTCGGGCAGGAACCCATCGGGTTGTTGAATGAAAAGAGGCGCGGCTCTAATTCAGGCAGGCTGTACGAACACACGGGGCAGGCGAAACGTGCGGAAAACCAATGCTCTTCGCCGCTGTCCATCTCCATCGCCAGCGCGCGCTCGTTGCCGTGGCGCAGCGCGGTTTCAAAACTTTCCGCCAGCCGCTGCTTGATGTCCGCCTTCACTTTCACGCGGTCGATGACCACGTCGATATTGTGTTTGATGTTTTTTTCCAGCTTTGGTACTTCGTCAAGTTGATAAACTTCGCCGTCCACGCGCACCCGCGCAAAGCCTTGCGCCTGCAAGTCGGCAAAGAAATCGACAAACTCACCCTTACGCTCGCGTACCGCCGGCGCCAGAATCATCACGCGCGTGTCTTCCGGCAGCTTCAAGACGGCATCGACCATCTGCGACACGGTCTGGCTCGACAACGGCAGATTGTGTTCGGGGCAATACGGCGTGCCGACGCGGGCGTACAAAAGGCGCAGGTAATCGTGGATTTCCGTTACCGTGCCGACGGTGGAACGCGGATTGTGGCTGGTGGATTTCTGCTCGATGGAAATCGCGGGCGATAAGCCTTCGATCAAATCGACATCGGGTTTGTCCATCATCTGCAAAAACTGCCGCGCATAGGCAGACAGGCTCTCGACATAACGCCGCTGCCCTTCGGCATACAGCGTGTCAAACGCCAGCGACGATTTGCCGCTGCCCGACAGCCCCGTGACCACCACCAGCTTGTGGCGCGGAATGTCCAAATCGATGTTTTTCAAATTATGCGTGCGCGCGCCGCGGATGCGGATGGTGTCGTTGTCGTGATGGTTTTTGCACATGGTGAGGCCGTCTGAAAAGTGAAAAGAAACCGCGCATTCTAGCACTTTTTGTCTGCGCGTCCTGGTTTGGCAAACGGAAAAAGGCCGTCTGAAAGCGCGTTCCAACAAAGCGGAAACACGCTTTCAGACGGCCTTTGTTCAGACGGCCTTTTGTTCCTTCGGCGGCTTATTCCGTCGAAGGCGTGCGCACATAATGCACGAAAGCATAGCGCAGGCCGTCGGCAGAGACGTGCTCCGTGCGCTCCGCCTCATGCCACAGCGCGGGATCGATGTCGGGAAAAAACGCGTCGCCCGCCGCTTCCAGCGCGATTTCGGTGATACGCAAATCGGTAGCCTGCGCCATCGCCTGCGCGTAAATCTCGCCGCCGCCCATCACGATGGTTTCTTCTTCACCGGCACACAAAGCGAACGCTGCGGCAAGGGAAGCGGCAGTTTCCGCGCCCTCTGCGGCAAAGTCCGCCTGACGCGTGACAACGATATTGCGCCGCCCGGGCAGCGGTTTTTTCGGCAGCGACTGCCAGGTTTTGCGCCCCATCACAACGGGCTTGCCCAGCGTGCGGGCTTTGAAAAAGGCGAAGTCTTCCGGCAGGTGCCAGGGCATTTTGTTGTCCGCACCGATCACGCCGTTGGCGGCGCGGGCGGCAATCAGGGTGATTTTCGGCATGGCGTTTGTTCCGTGTGTTTCAGACGGCCGCCATTATATCGCCCGCCGCTGCGGGGCGCGCCGTTTTCAGACGGCCTTTCGGGTATAATCCACCCGTTTCGGCAGTAATCATCTGTTTGCTGCCGCTATAATTTTTTAAAGGCGGCGCCCGAGGCCGTCTGAAAATAGGAACGGACAACCATGAAGCAGAAAATTATCGATCAGGCGCGGCTGAACGGCGCGCAGGTTACTGCGCTGCGCGAGCAGGTGCTCGACATCGTGTTGGAACAGGAAGGCGTTATCAAAGCCTATCAGGTGCTCTCGGCCATGCAGAAGGCCAGCAGCAGCCCCGTCGCCCCGCCCACGGCCTACCGCGCCCTCGATTTCTGGGTGGAGCAGGGCGTTTTGCACAAAATCGCGGCAGTAAACGGCTATGTGCTGTGCAGCCACGCCCGCCACAACTGCCGCGAGCACGGCCATGAAGAACAAAACGGCCACAGCCACAGCGCCTTTATCCTGGTCTGCACCGAGTGCGGAGCGGTGGACGAACAAACGCTCAGCCGCCAGTGGGCGGATTTGCAGCGTGCTTTGGGCGAAAGCGGTTTCGAGCTGACCGAAGAACATTTGGTATTGACGGGAGTGTGCGCAAAATGTCATTGAAAAAAACCAAAATCCATCTGATTTCCGGCTTTCTCGGCACGGGCAAAACCACCGCCCTCAAAAGCCTGATGGCGCAAAAAAATCCCGACGAAAAATGGGTGATACTGGTTAACGAGTTCGGCGAAATCGGCATCGACGGCGCGGTTTTGAGCGACGAAGGCATCCCCGTGGCCGAAATCGCCGGAGGCTGCCTGTGCTGCGCCGCCGGCCCGCAGATGGGCAGCGCGCTGGCCAAACTGCTGCGCAACGAGCCCGACCGCGTGATGATCGAAGCCAGCGGCCTCGCCCATGCCGCCAGCGTGATCGATGAACTCAAAGCCGCTCCGTTTGCGCCGCAAATCGACATCGCCGCCGTGTTTACCGTTGTCGACCCGCGCCAGTTCGTCAACCCCGATTACGCCAACCAGGCTCTCTATAAAGACCAGGTCAGCGTGTGCGACATCCTGATTGCCAGCAAAACCGACCTCTGCACCGCAGAAGAGCTGGCCGTCTTCCGCGACAAAGCGGGCAAACTCTTCCCGCCCAAGGCCAAAGTGGCCGAAGTGCAGAACGCGCAGCTCGACATCGCCTGGCTCGACATCCCCGTAATCGAAAAACCGCGCTACCGTCTGAAAAGCGAATCGCTGCCCGACAACACCATGGGCTTCCAGTCGCAAGGCTACACCTTCCCCGCAGGCCGCGATTTCGACGGCGAACGGCTCACCGCCTTCTTCGACGAGCTGCCCAAACTCACCGAAGGGCTGGTGCGCGCCAAAGGCGTGTTCCAAGTGCTCGGCACATGGGTGTGGCTCAACTGGGTGGACGGAAAATGGGGTGCCAACCAAGTCGCCTGGCGGCGCGACAGCCGCTTCGAGCTGATTGCCAAATCTTTCGACGCCGATCTGATTGAAAAACGGCTGAACGACGCTTTGGAGAAATAAACACGGTAAAGGCCGTCTGAAAAGGCCGTCTGAAAACAGAAAAACCGAATCCTTCGGCTTTCAGACGGCCTCAAAGCAGATGCCGAAAGGAGAAAAGCATGGACGAACAACAGAACGGTACGCCCGAAGAGTGCGCCGCCAAAGCCGAGATGATGCGGGCGCAGACGGCGCTCACCGAGGCGGAAACCCGTTTGATCGAGGCGCAAACCCGACTGGAAAAAGTCCGCGCCGACAGCAGAGCCATGATTGCCGCCACCGTCGGCGTGCTGCTGGCGATACTGTTCGGCTTGGTTTTTGTTTTGTTGATGGCACGCGGCTGATGCCGTATGCCGCCGAGCGTAAAAAACCGCTTTCAGACGGCCTCAACGCCGTTTGCAGGCATTCTTTTAGTCAGGCCGTCTGAAACCCCGAATCCGTTTTCAGACGGCCTTCCAACCTTTCCCCGTTTCATATAAGGAGCCCCCATGTCCCAACAATACGTCTATTCCATGCTGCGCGTGAGCAAGGTTGTGCCGCCGCAGAAAACCATCATCAAAGACATTTCCCTGTCATTTTTCCCCGGCGCGAAAATCGGTTTGCTCGGCTTGAACGGCGCGGGCAAGTCCACCGTGTTGCGCATTATGGCGGGTGTGGACACCGAATTTGAAGGCGAAGCCGTGCCGATGGGCGGCATCAAAATCGGCTATCTGCCGCAAGAGCCCGAGCTTGACCCCGAAAAAACCGTGCGCGAGGAAGTGGAAAGCGGCTTGGGCGAAGTGGCCGCCGCGCAAAAACGCCTGGAAGAAGTGTATGCCGAATACGCCAACCCCGATGCCGATTTTGACGCGCTGGCGGAAGAGCAAGGCCGCTTGGAAGCGATTATCGCGGCGGGTTCGTCCACCGGCGGCGGCGCGGAACACGAATTGGAAATCGCCGCCGATGCGCTGCGCCTGCCGGAATGGGATGCCAAAATCGGCAATTTGTCCGGCGGTGAAAAACGCCGCGTCGCTTTGTGCAAACTCTTGTTGAGCAAGCCTGACATGCTGCTGCTGGACGAGCCGACCAACCACTTGGATGCGGAATCGGTCGAATGGCTGGAACAATTTCTCGTGCGCTTCCCCGGCACCGTTGTCGCCGTCACCCACGACCGCTATTTCCTCGACAATGCCGCCGAATGGATTTTGGAACTCGACCGCGGCCACGGCATTCCGTGGAAAGGCAATTACTCTTCGTGGCTGGAGCAAAAAGAAAAACGCTTGGAAAACGAAGCCAAATCCGAAGCCGCCCGCGTCAAAGCCATGAAGCAGGAATTGGAATGGGTGCGCCAGAATGCCAAAGGCCGCCAAGCCAAGTCCAAAGCCCGCTTGGCGCGTTTCGAGGAAATGAGCAACTACGAATACCAAAAACGCAATGAAACGCAGGAAATCTTCATTCCCGTCGCCGAACGTTTGGGTAACGAAGTGATTGAATTTGTAAACGTTTCCAAATCGTTTGGCGATAAAGTGCTGATTGACGATTTGAGCTTCAAAGTGCCTGCGGGTGCGATTGTCGGCATCATCGGCCCGAACGGCGCGGGTAAATCGACGCTGTTTAAAATGATTTCGGGCAAAGAGCAGCCTGATTCCGGCGAAGTGAAAATTGGGCAAACCGTGAAAATGAGCCTGATTGACCAAAGCCGCGAAGGTTTGCAAAACGATAAAACTGTGTTCGACAACATTGCCGAAGGCCGCGACATTTTGCAGGTCGGACAGTTTGAAATTCCTGCCCGCCAATATTTGGGACGCTTCAATTTCAAAGGCAGCGACCAAAGCAAAATCGCCGGCAACCTTTCAGGCGGTGAACGTGGACGTTTGCACTTGGCGAAAACCTTGTTGAGCGGCGGCAATGTGTTACTGCTGGACGAACCGTCCAACGACCTCGACGTGGAAACCCTGCGCGCGTTGGAAGACGCATTGCTCGAATTCGCCGGCAGCGTAATGGTGATTTCGCACGACCGCTGGTTCCTCGACCGCATTGCCACACATATCTTGGCTTGCGAAGGCGATTCGAAATGGGTTTTCTTCGACGGCAACTATCAGGAATACGAAGCCGATAAAAAACGTCGTTTGGGCGAAGAGGGAGCGAAACCGAAACGGATTCGCTACAAGCCTGTAACGCGGTGATAGGGTAGGGAAAGGCCGTCTGAAAGTTTTAACGTCGTCGAAACTTCGTTTTCAGACGGCCTTTTGCCGATAAAATTCCCGCCGCCCTTGTCTTCGGCAACAATTGCCGCTAGAATGCCGCGCTTTGCTGCCCAAGCGGCATGCAGGGTCTGTAGCTCAGGGGTTAGAGCAGGGGACTCATAATCCCTTGGTCGTGGGTTCGATCCCCACCGGACCCACCAACTCAAAAAAGCCAAAGCCAAGTTTGCCGACTTGGCTTTTGTTTTGCCCCGTATTTAGTATTGAGGCCGTCTGAAAACTGCCGATCCCGCCGCCAATCAAACTCTCCGCTGCGCTTCAAGCGCGGGCAGTTGGCAGAACCGCATTTCGCCGATGTCCTGTCAAAGTCGCCGCAGCGGCGCAAACCCCACCCTAACGGGGACACGGCAATCCGCTAAGTTTCAGACGGCCTCAAGCCGCGCAAACCCGTTTCCCGACTTTTTTCCAAACAATTCCGAAACCATGTTTCTTGCCACGCCGCCTTTTGCCCCTTCCGTCGTCCGCGCCCTCAATGCGCTGGGCATGCTGACGCGCGGGGATTTGCGGCGGACGGGAGCGGCACAGGCTTTTTTGCTGCTGAAAGCGGCGGGTTGCACGGTGACGCGCAGCGTGCTGTGGCAGCTGGCGGCGGAATGCGCGGGCACGGACGCGCGCGCGTTGACGGAGGCGGACAAGGCCGCGCTGTGGGAGGAGGTGAAACGCCGCCCGCCCGCCGCCCTGCCGCCCGATGCCGCAGAGGCCGAAGGCTTTATGCGGCAGGCGTTGCGGCAGGCGCAAACGGCGGCGGCGTTGGGGGAAGTGCCGGTGGGGGCGGTGGTGGTGCGCGGCGGCGAGGTGCTGGCGGCGGCACACAACCGCTGTCTGGCCGACTGCGATGTCAGCGCGCACGCGGAAATCCGTGCGCTCTCGGCGGCGGGGCGGCGGCTCGGCAGTATGCGGCTGGACGGCTGCGATGTGTATGTGACGCTCGAGCCGTGCGCGATGTGCGCTTCCGCCCTGTTGCAGGCGCGGGTGGCGAGGGTGGTGTTCGGCGCGGCCGAGCCCAAAAGCGGCGCGGCGGGCAGTGTGTGCGATTTGTTTGCCGATGGCCGTCTGAACAGCCATACGGCGGTGTTCGGCGGCATTCTGGCCGACGAGAGCCGCGCCCTGCTGCGGGCTTTTTTCCGCGAACGGCGGCAGAAGGGCGGCGTTTGACGGTACAATCCGCCCGTTTAAAAAGGCCGTCTGAAAGGAATCATATGAAAACCGTTTTGCTGTTGCTGGCCGCATCTGCCGTTTTGTCCGCCTGCGCCGCGTCGTGGCAGGGTGTGGCGGGCGGATCCCCGTCGTGTTCCGAGCCTTTGGGCGGAATTGAGGGTAACAAATACCGCGCGGGCGGCAGCGCTTACTGCGCGCAGCAGTTTGCCCGCGATGCCCGCCGCCCTTCTGATCTTTCCCGTCATTAATCCGTTAAAAAGAAAGGTATCCCGCCATGAAACCCGCAACCGCTCTCGCCCTGATTCTCGCCGCCGCCGTGCTGTCGGCCTGTGCCAAAAAAAACGGCAAAACCACCGACGCGCCGCCGCCCGCCGTCGGTATGGCCAATCCCGCTTCCGTGTTCTGCGTCGAACGCGGCGGCAAACTCGAGCCGCGCAAGGACGCAGAGGGCAACGAATACGCCATGTGCCACCTGCCCGACGGCAGTGTGGTGGAAGAGTGGGAATATTTCCGCAAACACAGCAAGCGTTAAGTTTCCATATCAAACCCAAAAGGCCGTCTGAAAGCCCGGTTGTGTGCTTTCAGACGGCCTTTCGCTGCCTCGGTATAATGCAGGCCGTCTGAAAAACAAAAAATCTCCGCCACGCCATGCAAGACCATTTCGACATTCCGCTGTTTCTCAAAAACCTGCCGCTGCTACCCGGCGTGTACCGCTTTTTCGACCGCTCGGGCAACGTGCTGTATGTCGGCAAAGCCGTCAACCTGAAGCGGCGCGTGTCTGGCTATTTCCAAAAAAACGACCATTCCCCGCGCATCGCATTGATGGTGAAACAGGTTCATCATATCGAAACCACCGTTACCCGCTCCGAAGCCGAAGCCCTGATTCTCGAAAACAACTTCATCAAAGCCCTGTCGCCCAAATACAATATCCTCTTCCGCGACGACAAAAGCTACCCCTATCTCATGCTCAGCGGCCACGCCTTTCCGCAGATGGCCTACTATCGCGGCACGCTCAAAAAGCCCAACCAATACTTCGGCCCCTATCCCAACAGCAACGCCGTGCGCGACAGCATCCAAGTCCTGCAAAAAGTCTTCATGCTGCGTACCTGCGAAGACAGCGTGTTCGAACACCGCGACCGCCCTTGCCTGCTGTACCAAATCAAACGCTGCACCGCACCCTGCGTCGGACACATCAGTGAAGAAGACTACCGCGACAGCGTGCGCCAAGCCGCCACTTTCCTTAACGGTAAAACCGACGAACTGACCCGCACCCTGCAACACAAAATGCAGACCGCCGCCGCCAACCTGCAATTTGAAGAAGCCGCCCGCTACCGCGACCAAATCCAAGCACTCGGCATCATGCAAAGCAACCAGTTCATCGACAGCAAAAACCCGAACAACCCCAACGACATCGACCTGCTCGCGCTTGCCGTTTCAGACGGCCTCGTCTGCGTACACTGGGTCAGCATACGCGGCGGGCGACACGTCGGCGACAAAAGCTTCTTCCCCGACACCAAAAACGACCCCGAACCAAACGGGCAAGATTACGCCGAAGCCTTCGTTGCCCAGCACTATCTGGGCAAAAGCAAACCCGACATCATCATCAGCAACTTCCCCGTCCCCGACGCATTGAAAGAAGCCTTAGAGGGCGAACACGGCAAACAAGTGCAGTTCGTGACCAAAACCATAGGCGAACGCAAAGTCTGGCTGAAAATGGCGGAACAAAACGCACAAATGGCAATAGCCCAACGCCGCCTGCAACAAAGCAGCCAGCAACACCGCATCGACGAGTTGGCAAAAATCCTGAACATGAATTCAGACGACCTCAACCGCCTAGAATGCTTCGACATCAGCCACACCCAAGGCGAAGCCACCATCGCCTCCTGCGTCGTGTACGACGAACAAAACATCCAACCCTCGCAATACCGCCGCTACAACATCACCACCGCCAAACCCGGCGACGACTACGCTGCCATGCGCGAAGTCCTCACCCGTCGCTACGGCAAAATGCAGGAAGCCGAAGCCAACGGCGAGGCCGTCAAATGGCCCGATGTCGTATTGATTGACGGCGGCAAAGGACAAATCGGCATCGCCGTATCCGTATGGGAAGAACTCGGGCTGCACATCCCTTTGGTCGGCATCGCCAAAGGCCCCGAACGCAAAGCCGGCATGGAAGA
Organism: Neisseria sp. KEM232; assembly: GCF_002237445.1. Lineage (NCBI taxonomy): Bacteria > Pseudomonadati > Pseudomonadota > Betaproteobacteria > Neisseriales > Neisseriaceae > Neisseria > Neisseria sp. KEM232. The sequence goes on along the minus strand of NZ_CP022527.1, from coordinate 2,308,509 downwards.
ACTCATCCTCCCGTTCACCGGCGAAACCTTCCGCCTGCCTCCGCACAGCCCCGCCCTGCACCTTCTGCAAACCGTGCGCGACGAATCGCACCGTTTCGCCATCACGGGCCACCGCAAAAAACGCGACAAAGCCCGTGTTACCTCTTCCCTCAGCGACATCCCCGGCGTGGGCGGCAAACGCCGCCAAGCCCTGCTTACCCGCTTTGGAGGCCTGCGCGGCGTCGCCGCCGCCAGCAAAGAAGACCTCGCACAAGTCGAAGGCATCAGCAAAGCCCTAGCCGAAAAGATTTACGAGCACCTGCATTGAGGCCGTCTGAAAAAAACCGTAGGTCGGATACTTGTATCCGACACCCTGGCCAACAGACAGCCTACGGAGGTTTCAGACGGCCTTTGCATTTATTCAGAGGCAGCTTGGACTGAAAACCCAACATTTTCACTGCGTCGTTTCGGTTTCAGACGGCCTCTGCCGTTTGGCAAACGGCTGTCGGATTCGGTAATCCGACCTGCGAAATTGAGAAATCCTATGGTGAATGATGAAATGTTAAAAACGGCCGAAGAGCTGATAGACAATCTCGAAGTCGACCGTGCTTTGCCGCTGGTTCAATCGCTGATCCGTTCGGGTGTGGCAGAAGCCTACGGCATGCTGGCCTATATCTATGATTACAAGCGGCAAAATTTCGGCAGCCCCGACAAGCAGACCGTAGAAGAAGCCTATGGAAAATATTACGAAGCATTGGAAAACGATTTCCGTCGCGGTAATCTGCCCTCTGGCATGAAGCTGGCCGGCGCATTGAGATTCCATACGGCCAACCATATTGCCCGAGACGATAAAAAAGCCCTGCTTATCTATCAAAAGTGTGCGTCGGCAGGATGGGACGAAGCCGTTATCACGCTGGCGGAAATCTATAAAACAGGCGATTTAGGCACCGAAGCCGATTTGGGCAAATGCACCGCTTTGTTGGCATCTGCTGCCGAAAAGGGCAATGCCCAAGCCATGCACGAACTGGGTATTCTGCTGCTGCAAGACCATCGCGATCAGGCGCTGGATTGGATAAACAAAGCGGCGCAAAAAGGATATTGGCAGGCGGTGGAATATATCCGATCGGTGCATCAAGCCTTGTAGGCCGGATATCCGTATCCGACACTTTGCCGCAACGGGCGGCCTCGGCAGTTTCAGACGGCCTCAGAGGCCGTCTGAAAGCGAAAATCCCACCGCGAGCCAAACTCCCTCTCCTGCGCTTCAAGCGCGGGGGAGGATTGGGGTGGGGGTGGCAGTTCGCAGAACTGCATTTGCGCCGATGTCCTGCAAAAGTTACCGCAGCGGCGTCCTCACGCTAGCTCTCTCCCCGCAGGGCAGGAGAAGGAACTCTTCTGTCCGATAGGTTTCAGACGGCCTTAGAGGCCGTCTGAAAGTGTGTCGGGCAAACAGAAAGCAGAAAGGCCGTCTGAAAACCCCAAGCGGGTGTTCAGACGGCCTTTTGTCTGCGGCAGAGGGCGGCTGGATCAGGCTTTGTCTGCCTCTTCGAAACCTTCGACTTCCAGGCCGAAGCCGTTGAGGCTGTTCATCGACGAGGGTTTGCCCATGACGCGCATTTTTTTTACGCCGAGGGCGGCGAGGATTTGCGCGCCGATGCCGTAGGTTTTCCTATCCCATTTTTTGATTTGGCGGTCGGTTTTCGGCAGGGTGCGTTCGAGCAGGGCGGCGCCGTCTTCGGTACGGTGCAGGAGGATGGCGACACCGCTGTCAGCCTGTTGCAGGCGCTCGAGTGCGGCGGGCAGCGGCCAGGAGTGGCCGGGGTCGGTGTGCAGGAAGTCCATGGCGCCGAAGGGTTCGTGCACGCGCACGAGGGTTTCGCGTTCGGGGGAGATTTCGCCTTTGACGAGGGCGAGGTGGGTTTCACCGGTGAGTTTGTCGACGTAAACGTGCTGGCGGAACGCGCCCCAGGGGGTGTGTATTTCGTTGTCGCCCATGTCTTCGAGCAGGCTTTCGGTGCGGCTGCGGTATTCGATGAGGTCGGCGATGGTGCCGATTTTGATGTTGTGTTCGGCGGCGAATGTTTTCAACTCGGGCATGCGCGCCATGGTGCCGTCGTCGTTGAGGATTTCGCAGATGACGCCGGCAGGGATGAGGCCGCACATTTGCGCGAGGTCGACGGCGGCTTCGGTGTGGCCGGCGCGCACGAGCACGCCGCCTTTTTGCGCGCGCAGGGGGAAGATGTGGCCGGGCTGGACGATGTCGGGGGGCGCTACTTCGGGGGATACGGCGGTGCGGATGGTGTGGGCGCGGTCGGCGGCGGAGATGCCGGTGGAGATGCCTTCGGCCGCTTCGATGGAAACGGTGAAGTTGGTGCCGTATTGCGCGCCGTTTTTCTGCGTCATCTGCGGCAGGTTGAGGCGGTCGACGAGGCGGTCGGCCATGGGCAGGCAGACGAGGCCGCGTGCGTGTTTGATCATGAAGTTGACGGCTTCGGGGGTGACGAATTGGGCGGCCATGACGAGGTCGCCTTCGTTTTCGCGGTCTTCGGCGTCGGTGATGATGACCATTTTGCCGGCCTGGATGTCGGCGAGGATTTCGGGAATGGGGGAAACGGCGGTCATGGCGTTCTTTCTTGTGTGGGTGCAAAAGCGGCGGATTGTATGCGCGGGGCGGGGGAAAGGCAAATCATGCGTTTGGCGGTAAAAGGGAGGCCGTCTGAAAGTGTTTTCAGACGGCCTTATGCTGTTTTTGCGTTTTTATTTCTGCGTTTCTTTCAGCTCGCGGCGCAGGATTTTGCCGACGTTGGATTTGGGCAGCTCGTCGCGGAATTCGATGTCTTTGGGCACTTTGTAGCCGGTTAGCTCGGTGCGGCAGAAGGCGGTGAGTTCTTCTTTGGTGAGGCTGGGGTCTTTTTTTACGACGAACACTTTGAGGGCTTCGCCGGTTTTGTCGTTGGGCACGCCGATGCAGGCGACTTCCATCACTTTGTCGTGGTGGGCGATGACTTCTTCGATTTCGTTGGGGTAAACGTTGAAGCCGGAGACGACGATGAGGTCTTTTTTGCGGTCGACCAGTTTGAACCAGCCTTTTTCGTCCATTACGGCGATGTCGCCGGTTTCGAGAAAGCCGCGCTCATCAATGGCTTTGGCGGTTTCTTCGGGGCGGTTCCAATAGCCCTGCATCACCTGCGGGCCGCGTATCCACATTTCGCCCGGCTGTCCCACGCCGACTTCTTTGCCCTCGGCATCGCGCAATTCGATTTCGGTGGAGGGGACGGGCAGGCCGATGCCGCCGCTGTATGCTTCGATATTTAGGGGGTTGCAGCACACGCCGGGGCTGGCTTCGGTGAGGCCGTAGGCTTCGACGATGGGCGTGCCGGTGATTTTTTTCCATTTTTCGGCCACGGCTTTTTGCGTGGCCATGCCGCCGCCGAGGGTGAGGCGCAGGTTGGAAAAATCAACTTCGGCAAATTCGGCCTGGTTGGTAAGGCCGTTAAACAGGGTGTTGACGCCGATAAAGACGCTGATGCGTTCTTTTTTCATGTCGCCGATAAAGCGTTTCATGTCGCGCGGGTTGGTAATCAGGATGATACGCGAACCGGCGTTGGTGAAAATCATCAGGTTCACCGTGAGCGCGAAAATATGGTAGAGCGGCAGGGCGGCGATAACGGTTTCTTCGCCTTGGCGCAGTTGGTTTTTAATCCATTCGGCCGCCTGCATCATATTGGCGCAGATGTTGCCGTGGCTTAACACCGCGCCTTTGGCCACGCCGGTGGTGCCGCCGGTGTATTGCAGAAAGGCGGTGTCTTCGCGTTTGATGTCGGTTTTTTGAAACGGCTGCGCCGCGCCCTGTTTTAAGGCCGTCTGAAAGCCGACAGCACCGTCAATGCGGTATTCGGGCACCATTTTTTTAATGTGCCGCAGCACGAAATTAATCAGACGGCCTTTGATGGCGCCGAGCAGGTCGCCGACACTGGCAACGATGACGTGTTTGATTTGGGTTTTCGGCAAAACCGATGCGAGCGTGTCGGCGAAGTTTTCCAACACGACAATCACGCTGGCGCCGCTGTCTTTGAGCTGGTGTTCGAGTTCGCGCGGTGTGTAAAGCGGATTGGTGTTGACCACCACCATACCGGCCTGCAAGGCGCCAAACAGGGCAACCGGGTATTGCAGCAGGTTGGGCATCATGATGGCGACGCGTTCGCCGCGCGGCAGTTTCAATACGTTTTGCAGATAGGAGGCGAAATCGGTAATCAGCTTGGCGGTTTCGGCGTAGGTGAGCGTTTTGCCCATGTTTTGGAAGGCGGGTCGGTTGGCGAATTTTTCCGCGCTTTGGTTGAAAACGTCGGTAATCGATTGGTAGCGCGTGATGTCGATTTCGGCATTGACGCCTTTTTCGTAGCTGCTCAGCCAGAGTTTTTCCATATGTATGTCTTTCTTGGTTGGAGGCCGTCTGAAAACCCGTTTCAGACGGCCTTTGAATTATCAGGTTATGTCCTAAGACCGTCATTCCCGCCCGCGCGGGAATGACGTTGCTTGGGGAACTTGGTTTTTCAGACGGCCTCTTGCCTTGTAAAAACTGATGGCCAACACGCTCTTAATGTCTTCAAGTGAGGCCGTCTGAAATGCCTACGCGGCCACAATCACGGGCTTGTCGGTGGACACAATCACGCCGCCGCCGAGGCAGACATCGCCGTCGTAAAGTACGGCGGATTGGCCGGGCGTAACCGCCCATTGTGCTTCGTCGAATATCAGTTCGGCGGTGTCATCGTCCAAATAGCGCAATTCGCAGGCGGCATCGGCCATGCGGTAACGGGTTTTGCAGGTGTAGCGGCCGGGCGCGGGGCGTTCGGGCAGCGTGAAACTCAAATCGTTCATCACGAGGCTGTTTGTATAAAGCAGCGGATGGTCGTGCCCCTGCACCACGATCAGCTCGTTGCGCGGCAGGTTTTTGCCGACCACAAACCACGGCTCGCCCGCGCCGCCGATGCCCAAGCCTTTGCGCTGGCCGAGGGTGTAAAAGGTCAGCCCCACATGTTCGCCGACGGTTTTGCCCTCGGGCGTAACCATCGCGCCGTTGTGCGTGGGCAGGTATTGTTGCAGAAATTCGCGGAACGGCCGCTCGCCGATAAAGCAGATGCCGGTACTGTCTTTTTTGGCGGCGGTGGGCAGCGCGTATTCGGCGGCGAGGCGGCGCACTTCGGGCTTTTCCAAGCCGCCGAGCGGGAAAACGGCGCGTTCGAGCTGGTGCGGACGCAGGCGGTAGAGAAAATAGCTTTGGTCTTTGTTGGCATCGAGACCTTTGAGCAGATGATGCACGCCGCCGCGCACTTCTTTACGCGCGTAATGGCCGGTGGCAATCACGTCCGCGCCCTGCTCTATCGCGTAATCGAGAAAACATTTGAACTTGATTTCGGCATTACACAATACGTCGGGATTAGGCGTGCGGCCCGCGCCGTATTCCTGCAAAAAGTAGGCGAACACTTTGTCTTTGTATTGCGCGGCGAAATTGACGATGTCGATGTCGATACCGAGTATGTCGGCCACGGCGATGGCGTCGAAAGAATCTTGTTTGATGCTGCAATATTCGTCGTTGTCGTCGTCTTCCCAGTTTTGCATAAACACGCCGCGCACCTGATGCCCCTGCTGTTTGAGCAGGGCGGCGGTTACGGAGGAATCGACGCCGCCGGAGAGGCCGACGACGATGTTTTGGCTGCTGTGCTGTGTCATAAAATCTTGTTTTGCTGAACGTTGGCGCGTAAAGGCGGCGGATTGTACGTTTTCAGACGGCCTTTGTATAGCTTGATTGGAGCACTTGCTCGGGATGCTTGGAGGCCGTCTGAAAGCATGAAAGGCCGTCTGAAAGCGCAGCTTCAACGAAGCGGAAACGGCTTTCAGACGGCCTTCTTTCTTTAATGGACGGCAATGAATGGCGGACGGCATTTTGCCCATGCTGAGCTTTCAGACGGCCTCTTCGTCTTCTCCGCCGTTTTCCCACAAATCGGGCTGGCGGTTTTCCTGTTCGAGATGCGAGAGGCCGAGGCCGATGAGGCGGCAGCCTTCGGGCGGGTCGGGCATGCGTGCGGACAGGGTGTGCGCGGCGGCGAGGAGGGCGGCAGAATCGGGCAGAGCGGCGGAGTAGGTGAGGGAGCGGGTGAGGATGCGGAAGGAGGCGGTTTTCAGTTTGAGGGTGACGCTGCGGGCGCGGCATTTTTTGCGTTCGGCCTGCGCCCACAGTTCTTCTGCCAGCTGCGGCAGGCAGAGCAGGGCGGCGGAAAGCGGCAGGTCTCGGGCAAGGGTGGTTTCGGTGGAGATTTGCAGGCGTTCGCGGTCGGGTTTGACGGGACGGTTGTCGGTGCCGCGCGCAAGGTCGTAGAGGCGGTAGCCCCATTTGCCGAACAGGTTGGCCAGCTCGCCGCGGCTGAAACGGCGCAGATCGCCTGCGGTGGAGAGGCCGAGGCGGTGCATTTTTTGCAGGGTGACTTTGCCGACGCCGGGGATTTTGCCCAGGGGCAGGGTGGCGAGAAAGGCTTCGCTTTTTTGCGGCGGCAGGGAAAACTGGCCGTCGGGCTTGTTCCAGTCGGAGGCGATTTTGGCGAGGAATTTGTTGGCGGCGATGCCGGCGGAGGCGGTGAGGCCGGTTTCGCTGCGGATATCGGCGCGGATGAGGCGGGCGATGTCACCGGCGTAGGGCAGGTTTTGTTTGTTGCGGGTGACGTCGAGATAGGCTTCGTCGAGGGAGAGGGGTTCGATAAGGTCGGTATGCCGTCTGAAAATGCCGTGTATCTGCTGCGAGACTTGGCGGTAGAGGGGGAAACGCGGCGCAACGAACACGGCCTGCGGGCAGAGGCGGCGGGCGGTGACGGCGGGCATGGCAGAGTGCAGGCCGTATTTGCGCGCTTCGTAGGAGGCGGCGCAGACGACGGAGCGCGCGCCCTCCCAGGCCACGACGACGGGCAGGCCGCGCAGTTCGGGACGCTCGCGCAGCTCTACCGAGGCGTAGAAGGCGTCCATGTCGATGTGGATGATTTTTCGCGGCTGCATGGCGGGGGGGGTGATTGGTCGGGGAAACAGGGAAGGGAGCGTATTTTATGCCCGTATCCGGCCGTCTGAAAGGTGCGCCTGCTGCCGTTTGCGCGGCAAATACCGCGTTCGGACGCGCAAGGTTTGCAAAAGGCATGGTTTGCCGCATAATTCGCGCTTTTTCGCCGCTTCCCGCCCATGAACGCTGTTTCCCACACGGTTTTCCTGCCCGACGAGTCCGCCACCGCCGCTTTGGCGCAGGCGCTGGCCGCCGTATTTTCAGACGGCCTCAGCCCGCCTTTGGTGCTGTGGCTCGAAGGCGGATTGGGTGCGGGCAAAACCTCGTTTGCACGCAGCCTGTTGCGCGCGCTAGGTTTTGCCGGCGCGGTGAAAAGTCCGACCTACGCCATCGCCGAATCCTATCCGCTGCCGCAGTTTCCCCTCCACCATTTCGACCTCTACCGCTTCTCTTCGCCCGAAGAATGGGAAGACGCGGGCTTGGACGATTTGGCATCCGACGGCGCAATCTGCCTCATCGAATGGCCGGATAAGGGCGGCGCATACACGCCGCCGCCCGACATCACCCTCGCACTCGGACACGCCGACGGCGGGCGCAACGCCCGCCTGTATTCCCACACCACCCACGGCAGAAAAAGTTTAGAAGCATGGATAAGAAATTTACCCGCCGCCAAATAATCCGCAGCGCCGCCGCCGGCCTGCTGTTTACCGTCACCCCCGCCGCCTTTGCCAAAGGCGTGCCGCAGTTTGTCGCCGTGCGCATCTGGCCGGCCAGCGCCTACAGCCGCATCACGCTGGAATCCACCGAAAAGCTGCAATACAACTACTTCACCCTCGACAATCCGCGCCGCCTCGTGCTCGATCTCAAAGGCGTGCAGCTCAATTCCGTTTTGCAGGAAATCAACAGCAAAGTCCAGCGCAGCGACCCCTACATCGGCACCATCCGCGTCGGCCAAAACACCGCCGACACCGTGCGCATCGTTATCGACCTGAAAACCGACGTCAACCCGCAGCTCTTCACCCTCGCGCCCGTCGCCAACTTCAAACACCGCCTTGTCGCCGACCTCTACCCCATGCACGCGCAGGACGCCAACGACCCCCTGATGGCGCTGCTCGAAGACTACTCCAACGGCAAAATCAGCAGCAGGGGCACGGGAGCCGACACCCCGCCCGTCAAAAAACCGCCCGAACCGCCCGCCCGCGCCGACAACACCCCGCCGGCCGCGCCCGACCGCAGGCACAGCCGCCAGCCCGTTATCGTGCTCGACCCTGGCCACGGCGGCGAAGACCCGGGCGCCATCGGCAAAAGCGGCCTGCGCGAAAAAGACGTCGTCCTCTCCATCGCCCGCGAAACCAAAAAACGCATGGAAAGCCTCGGCTACAAAGTCCACATGACGCGCAACGAAGACGTCTTCATCCCGCTGGGCGTGCGCGTGGCCAAAGCGCGCAAACTGCGTGCCGACCTCTTCATCTCCATCCACGCCGACGCCTTCACCAGCCCCAGCGCGCGCGGCACCGGCGTGTACACCCTCAGCACCCGCGGCGCCAGCAGCGCGGCCGCCAAATTCCTCGCCCAAACGCAAAACAACGCCGACGCCATCGGCGGCGTGCGCACCGTCGGCAACAAAGACGTCGACAGCGCCATCCTCGACATGACCCAGACCGTTACCAACAAAGACAGCGAAATCCTTGGCAAACGCGTCCTCGTCGAACTGGGCAAATACAACAAGCTGCACAAAGGCAGTCTCGACCAGGCCAACTTCGCCGTTTTGCGCGCACCTGACATCCCCTCCATCCTCGTCGAAACCGCCTTCCTCTCCAACCCCGAAGAAGAGCGCAAACTCAGCGGCATGACCTTCCGCCACCAATGCGCCGACGCCATCACCGCAGGCGTGAAAGCCTACCTCTCCGTCGCCATCCTCGCCCGCAGATAGGCCGTCTGAAAAAAGGCCGTCTGAAAACAGACAAAAGGCCGTCTGAAAAGCCTGTTCCATAGCGGACACGCCTTTCAGACGGCCTCTGCAAACCGGTACGCGCCAAACACGTCAAAACCGACACCCGTTGGACGAAAACCCGGCAGCCCGCTATCCTGATTGGCTACGACAAATACGGCCGACGCGGCTGCGGGTACCAAGACAGCCTTTTATTTTCAATTTCCATTAAGGAGAACCAATGGGCTCATACATCACTTACCAAGAATCCATTGATTTGAGCGATGCCGAATTCAGCGAACAAGAATTTGCCGAATGGGAAACGCAGCTTGCCGAATGCGCCTATGTGCAGACCGCGCGCAGCCTTGCCAAAATCGGCGCGGATAACCTGAAAAAACTCAACGAGCGGATTTTCGCCAAACACCCCCATATTGCCCTGCGCCTGTATTGGCAAAAAAAGCCCAACCTTACCCTGTTGCGCCATCTGCCCGATTTGCAAAACCTTTGGGTGGAAAACGACAACGAACACCCCGCCACCCACCTTGAAGCACTCGCCCGCCTGCCCAAGCTCAAAAGCCTCGTGCTCACGGCCGACGGCTTGGACAACTTGGATTTCTTGCAGCACGTCAGCCCCGATTTGGAAAAACTCCTGCTGCGGTGCGACTATCACAAAGCCAAATTCAACCTTGCCCCCGTTGCCCGATTGCAAAAACTCAAATTCCTCAGCATCGGCAACTGCGAAAAAGGCCTGCCCGAGCTGATTCCCCGACTGCCCGGGCTGGAAACCCTGCATCTTCGCAGCATTTCCAACAAAATCAGCAATCTGGATTTCCTTGCCCAATCCGAAAAACTGCAAAGCCTCACCCTGCAACTGTGCGGCGTCGGCAATCTTGACGCGCTCGCCCGTCTGCCCCGCCTGCGCTATGTGCAACTGTGGCGCACGCCCAAAATCAGCAGCCTGAGCCCCATCGCCGCGCTGCCGAACCTGCAATACCTGTTTATCGAAACCATGAACGGCATCAGTGCGCTGCCCGATTTTTCCCGCGCCGCCAAACTGCGCCGCATAGACATCGTCGCCTGCAAAAACATCACCGATTTTCGCGGGCTGCAACACGCGCCCGCGCTGCGCCAGCTTCTGATTGAAAACAACAACTTCACCCCGCCCGACATCCAAATCTACACCCCCTCGCTGCAAAACCCCACCCTGCAACGCGCCGATATTTTCTGCGAACAAAAACGCACCCGCGAAGCCTTGGCGGCGCTGACGGCGCAATACGGCAAGGATAAGGGCGGGCGGCTGTATTACTGCGGGGAGTTTGCGTTTGAAGACTGATGCGGCGCGATAAAGGCCGTCTGAAAGCCAATGGCTGCCTTGAACACAACAGGAAAACAAAATGGCTTTATTCGACCCCAACGGACTGTTCAAGCGTGCCGACGGCGTGCTGACCTTAAACGCCGCCCAACTGCCCGCAGCGGTTGAAACCTTTATCCGCTGCCATCCCAAGCAGCAAAAACTCGGTATTGCCGCCGAAGACGGCAAAGCCTACCGCTTAGACCTGTCTTCTCTGGCGCGCTTTGCGCAGATACGCGAATTGGAACTGTGCTGCCGCCTGCACCCGCAAACCGACCTGTCGCCCGTTTACGCGCTGGAAAACCTGCACAGCCTGCGCTGGCTTCCGGACAGGGAAATCGACATCGCACGTTTTCCGCATCTGAAAAACCTGCAAACCGCGCACGCTTTTGCAAGCCTGCACAAACCGCCCAATTACAGCGGCACTCACAGCTTTATCGAACAACTCGGCGGCGCCTGCTGGTACGGCAACTGGACGGACGGCTTAACCGCTCCTGCCGCCTACGCGCTGGATTTTGACAAACCGTGACCGACGACAGCGACCCCAATGGCAACATCCGCATCAGCCGCGACGGCAAACCCTTCTTCCAGGCCGCTGCCGTCCCCGCCTACCACTACGGCTGCAACGGCGCGAACTGGCTGATTCTGTTCTACGAACCCGCAAGCCGCACCGCGCTGATAATGCAGGAATGGACGTGAGCAACGGAAAGGCCGTCTGAAAGCGCAGCTGCAACGAGGTTAAAACAAGCGAAGCCGAAACCTTTTCAGACGGCCTCCCGTGTCAATCTTAAGGCCGTCTGAAAGCGGCGAGCCCGTTTTTTCAGACGGCCTTTTATCCAAGCCAACCAAGGAGACCGAACCATGACCGCGCAAGAACTGCAAGACTTCCTACACCGCTGCATCCCCGCCACCGCCGCGCTGCACATCCGCGTGCTTTCCTGCGGCACAGACGGCGTGGAACTCTTGATGCCGCACGCACCCAACCGCAACCACAAAAACACCGTGTTCGGTGGCAGCAGCGCGCTGGGCGCGACCGTGTGCGGCTGGGCGCTGGTGCACCTGAACTGCCCCGAAGCGGCGGGCAACATCGTGATACAAAGCAGCGAAATCCGTTACACCGCCCCCGCGCACGGCGATTTGCTGCTGTCTGCCAAAAGTCCCGCCGCCGGGTGGACGCGCTGCCGCGAAATGCTGGCGCAGCGCGGCAAGGGCAAAATCGATTTGGCGGTGGAGGGCTTTTCAGACAGCCTCCCCGTGGCACGGCTGACGGGCAGGTATGTTGCGCTGGCAGGGTAGGGCAGGCGCGTTTGTTTTGTTCTTGCAGGCGGCGTTTTCCTGCTGTGCGGCGGGGAAAACGCCGTTTTTTGCCGCCGCAGCCGCTGTTCGGACAGATTGTCGCCAATTTTACTTTCCGTATGGGAAAAACCTTATTTTTGATGCGGTTAAACAGGTGTGTTTGTCATTTTTTCCTTGACCGCTTACATCAGATTACTTAAAGTGCCGCCCCGCAACCGTTAGCACGGTTTGCATAAAAAACAAGCAAAACACAAACCAAAAGCCAATTTATGAACACAAACTCCGAATCCGACATCGGCGGCAAACCCGCCGATGTGTATTTTTTCGGCACCTGCCTGCTCGACATTTTCATGCCCGAAGCGGGTTTGGATGCCGTGACGCTGATCGAGCAGCAGGGCATCCGCGTGCATTTTCCGATGGGACAGAGCTGCTGCGGCCAGCCGGCCTACACTTCCGGCCATCCGCAGGAAGCGTCCGACATCGCCGCCGCCCAGCTTGATCTGTTTCCCGAAAACTGGCCGATTGTCGTGCCCTCGGGCTCGTGCGGCGGCATGATGAAACACCACTGGCCGCAGCTTTTTGCCGGCAGCGCCCATGAGGAAAAAGCCTGCGAGGTGGCGGACAGGGTGGTGGAATTTACGCATTTCCTGCTCGACATCGGCTATGCGCCTGAAGACAAGGGCGACAGCATCAGGGTGGCGGTGCACACTTCCTGCGGCGCGCGGCGCGAAATGGGCGTGCACCTCACGGGCTGGAAGCTGGTGGACAGCCTGAAAAACGTCGAACGCGTGGTGCATGACCACGAAAGCGAATGCTGCGGTTTCGGCGGCACGTTTTCCGTGAAGCAGCCCGACATTTCGGGCGCGATGGTGGCCGACAAAGTGGCTTCGCTCAAAGCCACGGAAGCGGTGGAAATCGTCAGCGCCGACGCCGGCTGCATGATGAACATCGGCGGCAAAATCGCCAAAGACGAGCCGCAGATGCCGCGTCCCAAGCACATCGCCACCTTCCTTCTGGAACGCACGGGAGGCAAGGCATGAGCGCGCGCGAAAACATTTTGGCCAAACTGAAAAAGGCCGACGCCTATCCGATGATGGAGCCGCGCGTCGAAGAGTTTTACCGTGAAATGTCGCCCGTATGGGACAGCGAAACCGAACGCCTGAAACATTGGGCGAAGGCCATGCGGGCGGTGAAAACGGAAATTTATTGGGTGACGCGCGACAACTGGCCGCAGGTCATGCTCGAAGCGGCCGAAGGCAAAGGGCTGAAAAACATCCTGCTGCCGCTGCAAACCGAACACGGCCGCGCTGCCGCCCGGGTTTTTCAGACGGCCTCAAACATAGAAACCAAAGGCTTCGACAAGCCGATAGAAGATTGGAAAGACGAGTATTTTGCGGATATCGACGCGGGCTTCACCTCCGCCCGCTGCGGCATCGCCCACACCGGCACGCTGATGCTGTGGCCGACGCCGCAAGAGCCGCGCAGCCAGAGCCTGGTGCCGCCCGTGCATTTCTGCCTGTTTGACACGGCGAAAATGTACGACACCTTTCACCACGCCATGCACGGCGAAAACATGGCCGCCGGGATGCCCACCAACGTGGTGCTGGTGTCCGGCCCGTCGAAAACCGCCGACATCCAGCTCACGCTGGCCTACGGCGCACACGGCCCGCGCGATTTGGTGGTGCTGGCCGTCCTGCCCGAGCACATCGCCCCCGCCGACTTGGAGGACGCCGCATGAGCACGCAAACTGTACATTTCCACCCGAAACCCGAAACCTTCAAGCAAAACGCCCGCGAGGCGCTGGCCGACAAGCCGCTGCGCAAAAGCCTGCGCACGGCCATGGATATGCTGATGACCCGCCGCAAAAGCGTGTTGTCCGACGAAGAAGAGCTGCAACTCTTGCGTACCCTGTGCGAACACATCCGCCAGCGCTCGCTCGCCCGTCTGCCCGAGCTGCTCGAACAGCTTGAAGCCAACCTGACCCGCTTGGGTGTGAAAGTGCATTGGGCGGAAACCCCGGCCGAAGCCTGTCAAATCATCCACAACATCATTACCGCCAAAAACGGCAAGCTGATGGTGAAAGGCAAATCGATGGTCAGCGAGGAAATCGAGCTGAACCATTATTTGGAAGAGCAGGGCGTGAAGGCCGTGGAAAGCGATTTGGGCGAATTTATTGTGCAGATGGCAGGCGAAAAGCCTACCCACATCGTGATGCCCGCCATCCACAAAACCAAAGAGCAGGTGAGCGAGCTGTTCCACAAAAACCTCGGCACGCCGCTCACCGACGATGTGGACGAGCTCACCGGCATCGCCCGTCAGGCGCTGCGCGACGTCTACCGCACGGCCGACGTCGGCCTCTCCGGTGTGAACTTCGCCGTTGCCGAAACCGGCACGCTCTGTCTGGTGGAAAACGAAGGCAACGGCCGCCTTTCCACCACCGTGCCGCCCGTGCACATCGCCATCACCGGCATTGAAAAAGTCGTGGCCAAACTGTCGGACATCCCGCCGCTGTACAGCCTGCTGCCGCGCAGCGCCATCGGCCAGCCGATAACCACCTATTTCAATATGATTACCGGCCCGCGCCGCGGCGAAGAACTCGACGGCCCGCAGGAAATGCACCTCGTCCTTTTGGACAACGGCCGCAGCCAGGCCTATGCCGAAGAACAGATGCGCCGCACCCTGCAATGCATCCGCTGCGGCGCGTGCATGAACCACTGCCCCGTCTACACCCGCATCGGCGGCGCGGCCTACGGCACGACCTATCCCGGCCCCATCGGCGAAATCGTCTCGCCGCACCTGCTCGGCCTCGATGCCACGCGCGATCTGCCCACCGCCTGCACCATGTGCGGCGCCTGCGACGAAGTCTGCCCCGTGCGCATTCCCATCACCGCGCAGATGCGCCGCCTGCGCGAAGAGGCGCAGCGCCCGCGCGACGAAAAAGTGCCGCACCCGATCCGCGGGCAGGGCGCGTCGCACACCTTGGGCGAAACGCTGGCCTGGCGCACCTACAACGGCATTTTCAGCGGCAAAAAAGCCTACCGCGCCTTCGGTTGGGCGGCCACCACCTTCCGCGCCCTCACGCCGCCCTCGCAGCTGGGCTGGACGGATCACCGCAAGCCGATGAAGCCCGCCGCCAAAACGCTGCACGAGCTGATGAAGGAAAGGGAAAAGCGCAAATAGCGCCGCCTGCCTTTGCGGCCGTCTGAAAGCCCGTTTTGCCGCCACAGGCGTAAAACCCCGCTTTCAGACGGCCTGTTTGGAAAACGCCTGCGGGCGGGAGGCAGACAGAAAACTTCCCGCCGCAGCATCAAGGCCGTCTGAAAATGCAGCTTCAACGAAGTGAACATGGGCGGCCTGCCGCGTGTTTTCCTGCCGCGAGACCGTCTGAAAGCAGAGTTGCGGCGAACGTTCAAACCCGCTGCGGCGAAACCGTCGGCCGCCAAACACGGTCGCCGTGTTTTGACTTCGCCGAAGCCCCGCTTTCAGACGGCCTCAAAACAGGCGCAGGGCAGGGCGGGTTTGCCCCCTGATGCAGAAACCATATCGAAGGCCGTCTGAAACACACAGGCGGCCGACTCCGATTTTTCAGACGGCTCTGGGCGTGTTGATATTCAGCCTTGCGGCGGTATTTTTGGTAAAAATCCACGCCTGCTGCGTCAAAAATGCCCGCAAGATGTCCAATCTTGCTGTGCTTTTTTTCTTGCAAACGTGGATTTTTCCTCAAAAAACCGCCTCGCAAGCTGAGTGCCAACACGCCCCAGCGATACCGTGAGGCCGTCTGAAAAAAGCCGTGCGACAGAGCGCCGGCAAAAAAACCGTATGCACGAGCATACCCTTCACAACAACCCGTCCGCAAAGGATTGAAAAATGGCTTTATTTTTAAGCATTTTCCCCATCGTGCTGCTTATCTGGCTGATGGTGAAGAAAAACAGCGTTCCTTCGTATATCGCCCTGCCGGCCACTGCGCTGCTGATTTACGTTTTGCAAATCAGTTATTTCGACAACCCGTTCGTCCTGCTCAACGCCAACGTGGCCGCCGGCCTTGTCGCTACGCTGACGCCGATTACCGTGATTTTCGGCGCGATTATGTTCAACCGCATGATGGAAACCACCGGCTGCATCGACGTCATCCGCAAATGGCTGGCCACCATCAGCCCCAACCCCGTCGCCCAGCTGATGATTATCGGCTGGTCGTTTGCCTTTATGATTGAAGGCGCATCGGGCTTCGGCACGCCCGCCGCCATCGCCGCCCCGATTCTGATGAGCCTCGGCTTCAATCCGCTGCGCGTCGCCATCTTCACGCTGGTGATGAACTCCGTGCCCGTGTCCTTCGGCGCGGTCGGCACGCCCACATGGTTCGGCTTCGGCCAGCTCGACCTGCCGCATGAAGACATCCTCGCCATCGGCCGCCAAACCGGCATCATCCACTTCGTTGCCGGTTTCATCATCCCGCTGATCGGCCTCAGCTTTATCGTGTCATGGCAGGAAATCCGCAAAAACCTCGGCTTCATCTACATCGCCATCCTTTCCTGCACCATCCCCTACGTCATTTTGGCGCAGGTGAACGAAGAGTTTCCCTCGCTTGTCGCCGGCGCCATCGGCCTCTTGGTTTCCGTGTTCGCCGCCAACCACGGCTGGGGCTTGAGCAAAGAACACGCCAAAGACCCGAACGCGGAAAAAGTGTCCGCAGGCCAGGTCGCCAAAGCCCTTGCCCCGCTGGGCATGCTGATCGGCATGCTCGTCGTCACCCGCATCAAACAAATCGGCCTCAAAGGCCTGATGACTAGCACCGAACCCTGGTTTTCCTTCTCCCTGCCCTTCGGCCTGTCCGACATTACCGTCACCCAATCGCTGACCTTTGTCTTCGGCAACATCTTCGGCACGGGCGTAACGGAAAAATACCAAACCCTCTACGTGCCCGCGTGGATACCCTTCGTCATTACCGTTTGGATCTGCATCCTGCTCTACAAAACCAAATTCAAAGACGCCTGGAGCTTCTACGTCGCCACCTTCAACCAAACCAAAAAACCCCTGCTCGCCCTGATGGGCGCCCTCATCATGGTCAAACTCATGATGGTGGGCGGCGACAACTCCATGGTGAAAACCATCGGCAAAGAATTCGCCGGCATGGCCGGGCAGCACTGGGTTTATTTCTCCTCCTACCTCGGTGCCATCGGAGCCTTCTTCTCGGGCTCGAACACCGTGTCCAACCTCACCTTCGGCGCCATCCAGCAGCAGATTGCCGTCGATACCGGCCTCTCCGTCACCCTCATCCTCGCCCTGCAATCCGTCGGCGGCGCAATGGGCAATATGGTCTGCATCAACAACATCATCGCCGTCTGCTCCGTGTTGAACGTCAACAACGCCGAAGGCGCGATCATCAAAAAAACCGTCGTGCCCATGTTCATCTACGGCATCATCGCCGCCGTGATGGCCGTGATTGTTATGCCGCTGCTGCCTCTGTAAGAACCTGTGAGCCGCGCAAGAGGCCGTCTGAAACCCCGCCAAGGCGTTTCAGACGGCCTCTTTATTGCCGCAGCCGAGCGGCAAAACCCGCACCCGTGCAAACGGTTTGCAGTATAATCGCGCCCGTTTGCCCGCAGAAAGCGCAAAGGGTAGAGGCCGTCTGAAAATCCTTTCGACGGTTGCGCAGATAAAACAAAAGGGAAAACCGTGAACACGTGCCACACCGCACTCTTGGCCGCCGCATTGTCGGCGGCTGCCTGCGCCGCGCCGCCCGCCGCCGAACCGGCCACCGCGCAGCAAATGGCCGACTTAATCAGCCAAGCCCGTACCCTCGGCAGAACCTGCGGCAAAACCTACCACCCCGCCGCGCCGCCGCTGAAATGGAATCCCTTGCTTGAGAAAGCCGCCGCCGCCCACGCGCAGGACATGGCCGACAAAAACTACTTCCGCCACGAAAGCCCCGACGGCCGCGACATGGCCGGGCGCGTCGAACAAGCAGGCTACCGCTACCGCGCCGTCGGCGAAAACATCCTCGCCGGCGAACCCACCGCCCGCGCCGCCATCGACACCTGGCTGGCCGCCCCCGGCCACTGCAAAAACATCATGGACACCGCCTACACCGAAGTCGGCATGGCCTACGCCGCCAACCGGCATTCCCAATACGGCGTCTATTGGGTGCAGAATTTCGGATCGTTGGCGGGGAAGTGAAAAAAGGGGGAGGATTGGCGGTTTTCAGACGGCCTTTGGCCGACAAACCGGATTCCCGAATCCGCACCAACATTAAGGAGAGCACCATGACACGAGTCAGTTTGTCATTCGCCGCCGACGGCCAAAGCGTCAGGCTGCCCGAGCAGGCGCAGTTTGGCGGCAATGTGAAGACTGTTGATGTGCGCGTGGTCGGCAACGAGCGCATCATCAGCCCCGCCGCGCAGGTTTGGGACAGCTTTTTTGCCGCAGGCAGCGGCGTCAGCGAAGATTTTATGGCCGTGCGGGAAACCGCCGTGCAGCCCGAACGGGAGCAGCTGTAAATGCTCAAATATATGCTCGACACCAATATCGTGATTTATGTGATGAAGCGCCGTCCGCTTGAAGTTTTGGAAACCTTCAACCGCCATGCCGCGCGTTTGTGTGTCAGCAGCATTACCGCCGCCGAGCTGTACTACGGCGCGGAAAAAAGCGCGTTTCCCGAACGCAACCTGCAAGCCGCCGAAGATTTTTTATCCCGCCTGCAAGTGCTGCCCTACGGCATCAAAGCCGCCGCCCACTTCGGCAATATCCGCGCCGAACTGGGAAAAACCGGGCGGCTGATTGGCGAAAACGATCTGCATATCGCCGCCCATGCCCGCAGCGAAGGGCTGGTTTTGGTCAGCAACAACCTGCGCGAGTTTGAGCGCGTGGACGGTTTGCGTTTGGAAAACTGGGTGTGAAAGCAGGCGTTATCGCCCCAACAAACTTTTTAGGCAGCCGCAAAGTGCGGGATGGTTTGAACGCACAAAGGCCGTCTGAAAAGACAATGACACGCGTCGGCAATACAGCACAAACGATATTTCTGACTATCTTTTGGCAGATGCCGCACGGTAGCTTGGATTGCAAATCCAACATGGTTAGATAATTTAACTGTTTTATGGGGGTCTCGACCCAACCTACGTTTGCTTTAAAATTCTGGAGATAGTTATGGAAGATATTTTTTATTGTTTTGAATGCAATTATAAAGCCAGAACTAAAGAAAAACCTTTTCTCAAAGATATTCTAAACAATTTTACAAAAGATGAAATTACAGGTTTTGTGTTGTTTGTAAATAATAATATGTATTCTTTACAATTCCATATTGGATTATATTTTGAAACCGATACAATTAGAGAGAAATTTGATCAATGGCTAGTGAAATATTACCCCAACAAATCACTTAAACCAAACATTAGGGCGGTTGATTTAATAAAATCTGCAAATGTAATAAGTGTTCGTGATGAGACAGATATTGATATTGCCGTAACTCCTTACGGAAACGCAATTTTTTTATTCGCAGAACAAAACACGTTGGAGCAAGATTTTCCTCAATATCAACCTGTTAAACCCGTTAAATCCAAAATTTTCTTAAGTCATTCGTCTCTAGATAAAAAAACTATTGTTCAACCCATTTTTAATTATTTGCAAAGTAGGCAACTTCCAGTATGGTTGGATAAATATGAGATAGATTATGGGGATAATATTTATCAAAAAGTAAGTGAAGGTATTCAAAACGCTGAATTTGCTATTTTCGTGTTAACAGAAAATTTCTTGGCAAGTAAGTGGGCATCAGAAGAATTATCTTCATTAACAGATTTAATTTTTAATAACTACAGCATTGTTATTGTGGATATGGAGAATGAAACCCTGATCCCTAAAATAATTTCAGCACGAAAATATATGAAATGGGACAATGGAAATTGCCTACCAGCTATCTCGGATACCATTAAACGCAAACTTAATATTTAATATAGAGACCCCACCATGCCTAAACGTACCGACCTAAAATCCATCCTTATCATCGGCGCCGGCCCTATCGTTATCGGTCAGGCCTGCGAATTTGACTATTCGGGCGCACAGGCCTGTAAGGCTTTGCGTGAAGAAGGCTATAAAGTCATTCTGGTGAATTCCAACCCCGCCACCATCATGACCGACCCTGAAATGGCGGATGTTACCTACATCGAGCCGATTATGTGGCAGACGGTGGAGAAGATTATCGCCAAGGAGCGGCCCGATGCGATTCTGCCCACGATGGGCGGCCAGACCGCGCTGAACTGTGCGCTGGATTTGGCGCGCAACGGCGTGTTGGCAAAATACAATGTCGAGCTGATCGGCGCGACGGAAGACGCGATCGACAAGGCGGAAGACCGCGGCCGCTTTAAGGAGGCGATGGAAAAAATCGGCCTCTCCTGCCCGAAATCTTTTGTCTGCCACACGATGAACGAAGCCTTGGCGGCGCAGGAACAGGTCGGCTTTCCAACGCTGATTCGTCCGTCTTTCACGATGGGCGGTTCGGGCGGCGGCATTGCCTACAATAAAGACGAGTTTTTGGCGATTTGCGAACGCGGTTTCGATGCCTCGCCCACGCATGAGCTGCTGATTGAGCAGTCCGTCCTCGGCTGGAAAGAGTACGAGATGGAAGTGGTGCGCGATAAGGCGGACAACTGCATCATCATTTGCTCGATTGAAAACTTCGACCCGATGGGCGTGCATACGGGCGACTCGATTACGGTTGCGCCGGCGCAAACGCTGACGGACAAAGAATACCAAATCATGCGCAACGCAAGCTTGGCGGTATTGCGCGAAATCGGCGTGGATACAGGCGGCTCGAACGTGCAGTTTGCGGTGAACCCTGAAAACGGCGAGATGATTGTGATTGAGATGAACCCGCGCGTGAGCCGTTCGTCCGCGCTGGCTTCCAAGGCGACGGGTTTCCCGATTGCGAAGGTGGCGGCGAAGCTGGCGGTCGGCTTTACGCTGGACGAGTTGCGCAACGACATCACCGGCGGCCGCACGCCCGCGTCGTTCGAGCCTTCCATCGACTATGTGATAACCAAAATCCCGCGTTTTGCGTTTGAAAAATTCCCCGCCGCAGACGACCGTCTGACCACGCAGATGAAATCCGTGGGCGAAGTGATGGCGATGGGCCGCACGATTCAGGAAAGCTTCCAAAAAGCCCTGCGCGGCTTGGAAACAGGTTTGTGCGGCTTCAATCCGCGCAGCGAAGACAAAGCGGAAATCCGCCGCGAACTGGCGAACCCAGGCCCCGAGCGTATGCTGTTTGTGGCAGACGCGTTCCGCGCAGGCTTCACGCTGGAAGAAATCCACGAAATCTGCGCCATCGACCCTTGGTTCTTGGCGCAAATCGAAGACTTGGTGCGCGAAGAAGCCGCCGTTGCCGCAGGCAGCCTGAAAGATTTGGACTACGCCGCCTTACGTCGTCTGAAACGCAAAGGCTTCTCCGACAAACGCATCGCGCAGCTTTTAGGCGTAAAAGAAAAAGAAGTGCGCGAACACCGCTACGCGCTCAATCTGCACCCCGTTTACAAGCGCGTCGATACCTGCGCCGCCGAGTTCGCCACCGAAACCGCCTACCTCTACTCTACTTACGAAGAGGAATGCGAAGCGCGTCCTTCCGACCGTAAAAAAGTGATGATTCTCGGCGGCGGCCCGAACCGCATCGGTCAGGGCATCGAGTTTGACTACTGCTGCGTTCACGCCGCGCTCGCCCTGCGCGAATCGGGCTTTGAAACCATCATGGTCAACTGCAACCCCGAAACCGTGTCCACCGACTTCGACACCAGCGACCGCCTGTATTTCGAGCCGCTGACGCTGGAAGACGTGCTGGAAATCGTCCGCACCGAAAATCCGTGGGGCGTGATTGTGCATTACGGCGGTCAAACCCCGCTGAAACTCGCCAACGCGCTGGTTGAAAACGGCGTAAACATCATCGGCACGTCCGCCGACAGCATCGACGCCGCCGAAGACCGCGAACGCTTCCAAAAAGTGTTGAACGACTTAGGCTTGCGCCAACCACCCAACCGCATCGCCCACAACGAAGAAGAAGCGCTCGTCAAAGCCGAAGAAATCGGCTATCCGCTGGTCGTGCGCCCGTCTTACGTCCTCGGCGGCCGTGCCATGCAGGTCGTCCACTCCGCCGAAGAGCTGCAAAAATACATGCGCGAAGCTGTGCAAGTATCCGAAGACAGCCCCGTGTTGCTCGATTTCTTCCTGAACAACGCGATTGAAGTCGATGTGGACTGCGTTTCAGACGGCAAAGACGTCGTTATCGGCGGCATCATGCAGCACGTCGAACAGGCAGGCATCCACTCCGGCGACTCCGGCTGCTCGCTGCCGCCCTACTCGCTCAGCGAAGAAATCCAAGACGAAATCCGCCGCCAAACCAAAGCCATGGCATACGCGCTGGGCGTGGTCGGCCTGATGAACGTACAGTTTGCCGTGCAAGACGGCGTGGTGTTCGTGTTGGAAGTGAACCCGCGCGCCAGCCGTACCGTGCCCTTCGTCTCCAAAGCCACCGGCGTGCCGCTCGCCAAAGTCGGCGCGCGCTGCATGGCAGGCATCGCCCTGAAAGAGCAAGGCGTAGAACACGAAATCATCCCCGATTTCTACGCCGTTAAAGAAGCCGTGTTCCCCTTCATCAAATTCCCCGGTGTGGACACCATTCTCGGCCCCGAAATGCGCTCCACCGGCGAAGTGATGGGCGTGGGCGAAACCTTCTCCGAAGCCTATCTCAAAGCCCAGCTCGGCGCGGGCGAGCGTATGCCCGCCACCGGCAAAATCTTCCTTTCCGTGCGCGAAGAAGACAAGCCGCTGATTGTTCAGACGGCCAAAAACTTCCAAACCTTAGGCTACGGCGTCTGCGCCACACGCGGCACGGCGGCGTATCTCACCGAGCACGGCGTGGTGGTGCAAACCGTCAACAAAGTGCCCGAAGGCCGCCCGCACATTGTCGATGCGATTAAAAACGGCGAAATTGCCCTAGTGGTGAACACCACCGCCAGCAACCCGCAGGAAATCGCCGACAGCCACAGCATCCGACGCAGCGCCCTCACCCAGCGCGTGCCGCAATACACCACCGTCGCCGGCGGCGAAGCCATGAGCGAAGGCGCCAAAAGCCGCGACCACCTGGGTGTGTACAGCGTGCAGGAGCTGCATCGGCGGCTGAAGAAATAGGCAGCCTGAAAAGGCTTAAAAGGCCGTCTGAAATCTGGTTTATTGATTTCAGACGGCCTTAATCACAGGTCGGAAAAATCTCATCCGCAGGAGCGTTTTATGAACACCGACACCCTTTACCACCAATACCGCAACTACTTCCAAGCCGCCGGCTCGGGCTGGCAGCTGGGCGAAGACGGCCGCCGTCTGCGCTCGGGCGGGCGGCAGCGGCATTTGGCGCTGGAAATGTGCGTTGACGGCTTCGGCCTGCGGGCTGATGCGGTAGCGGGCGAACAGGTCGGCTACGGCGTAGGCTTTTTGGCGGCGGAGCGCGCTTTGGCGGCGGGGTCGTCCATGCGGATGGTGTCGGGGTCGGCATGGGTTTCGCTCTGCCAGCGCAGGCCGCCGCCGATTGTCCAGCCGCGCGGGTTTTCAGGCTGCGTGGTGTAGGAGGTAGAGTTTGAAGCTGCGCTCGGGGATGCTGTCGCTGTTGAGCCGTTTGCCTTGCCGGTCGCGGGTGCGGCTTTGGCTGTAGCCTGCCTGTAATTGCCAGCTTTCGGTGAGGCGGCCGCTGATTTCGGCTTCCCAGCCGTGGTGGGCGGCTTGATCGGCGGCTTGGTAGTAGGTGTCGCCGTTGGCGTCGCGGCCTGCGGCTAACGGCCAGGTGGTTTTTGCGGGCGCGGTAGAGGGCGGCGGAGGCATTCAGACGGCCTTGCAGCCAGCTGGCTTTGATGCCGGCTTCGAGATGGCTGCCGGTAAGGGGTTTGAGGTAGCCGCCGTCTCGGTCTTTCTGGGTTTGCGGCACGAACAGGCTACTGTAGGAGGCGTAGGCGCTGAAGTTGGGATGGAAGTCGTAAACGATGCCGGTGTAGGGGGTGAGACGGCCGCCGGATACGTGTTCGATGCTTTGGCTGCGGGTGTTGTAGCTGCCTGCACGGTAGCGGCTGTAGCGCGCGCCGGCGATAAGCGAGAGTTTGTCTGTTGCTCTGATACGGGTGGCGAGGTAGCCGCCGCTTTGGCGTTTGTCGCTTTCGCCGTGTATCTGCTGCATATAGGACTAGGACGCAGGCTCGGGATAGCTGCCGCTGCGCGAGAAATCATCAAGATTGGCAACGGCATTGAATGCGATATTGCGCGCGCCGTGGCGGCTGCTTTTGCTGCGGCTGCCGCCGATGCCCGCCGTCCAGTCGTGTTCGCGGCCGAACAGGCGGTAGCTGCCGTTGAGCGATGCGTTAAGGCTGTGGGTGTGCGGGCGGTCGCGCCAGTAGCCGGTAATCATGTCGGCGGCACCGGTGTTGTGGTTGATGCCGAGTATGCCCGCCACGCCGTAGGGATGATCCCAATCGCGTTTTGTGTAGCTGTATTCCACTTTGCCCTGCACGCCGTTTCGGAACTGATGCTGTACGCCCGCAAACAGGTTCAGTGTGCGCGTGCGGCTGTATGCCCAGTCTGCCGACGGGTTGTAATGCACGCCCAGCGGGGTGGCATAACCTGCGTTGTCATAGGTAACGGTGCTGTGCGAAGAGGCGGCGGTTTCTCTGGCCTGCTGGTAATGCGCGCCCGCATGCAGGCGGGTAGCGGGCGTTACGTCGTATTCGGCGATGCCATAGAGCGAGAAATCGCGGCTTTTTTCGCGCTCACGCCACGTGCGGCCGTGGTGGAAATCGGCCACGGCGCGGCCGCGCAGCGTGCCGGCATCGTTCAGGCTGCCTGAAACGTCGGCCGACGCGCCGTTTTGGCGGTAGCTGCCAGCATGGAGCGCGATTTGCGCCTGCGGCGTGCGCGTCGGCCGTTTGCGTACCAAGTTCACCGAAGCCGACGGCTCGCCCGCGCCGTAAAGCAGGCCGTTGGCGCCGCGCACCACTTCCACGCGCTCGTAGGCGGCGGTGGCGGCATTGCCCGCGTCTTGCAGCGAGTCGCCCGCGTTCAGGCCGTCGATGCTGAAATTGGTGATGCGGCTGCCGCGTGCAAACAGATAGTTGTAGCCCGCGCGGTTGGAGCCGTAAATCTGGCGGCTTACGCCGTTGGCCTGTACCAGCGCATCGTCAAGCGTGCGGATGTTCTGCTCGCGCATCTGACGTTGTCCAATGATACTGGTGCTCTGCGGCAGCTCGCGCAGCGTCATCGGCAGACCCAGCGGCGAAGCCGACACCGCGCCGCCGCGCACGGCGGTTACGGTAACGGTTTCCAGCTCGGCGCTATCGCCCGGCGCAACGGTATCGGCCTGCGCGTAAAACGGCAGCAGCGCGGCGGCCAGCAGGGTATGGAAAGCACCAGGCAGCGCCCTTGGCCTTTGGCGGCGGTGCGGGTTTGGGCAAACAGCGCGTCGATTTCGGCTTTGAGCTTGGCCGCTTGGGCTTCGCGGCCGAAAATCCGCGCCAGCGCGTCCATCTGCTGCCCGCCGCTTTCGCGGATATTGGCGTTGTCCACCGTCAGATCGACGGTCGGCGCAATGCCGGCGAGCTTGGGATAGGCTTCTGCGCTCGGCCCGCCGGTGATGACGAGCTGCGGGCGGTAGGCGTTTAGCGCTTCGTAATCGGGTTCGAACACCGTGCCTACGGTTATCGCGCGGGCAAACACGGGTTACAGGTAATCAATCTGCATCGGCGCGGTGGTCGCGTCCACGTTCACGCCCAATTGGTTCAAGGCATCCAAAGCCGCCCAGTCGTACACCGCCACTCTTTCAGGCTGCCTGGGCACGACAATTTCGTCGCGCACGGTTGGCACGGCGAGCGTGTCCGCGCTTGCGGCGGCGGATGCGGCATTTGCTGCGGCAGGCGGAACATCCTGCGCCTGCTCGGCGGGCAGACAGGCGGCCAGCGCCAGGGCGCAGGCGGTCGGGAAAAAACGCTTCATCGCGGCACTCCTTGCTGTTGCGGGAAGCGCGATTTAAAACCGAAACCCCCTGCCCCGCCCAGCCGGCTGGCGGCGTGATTCCCGATGGCGCAGGTGGAAATTCCCGAATGGGCAGGTTTGGCAAAACGAGAGGCCGTCTGAAAATCCGATTCGGGTTTTCAGACGGCCTTTCTTGATTAACGGAAGAAATTTGCCGCTTCGTTTGCAACTCTGTTTTCAGACGGTCTCTGTGCCGTTGCCCCGCAAATCGGGACGGCGTTTTCCTGTTTGAGGCGGGAGACAGGTAAGGGCAGACAAACAAGAGGCCGTCTGAAAACCCCGAATCGGGTTTCAGACGGCCTTTGGGTTTTCAGACGGCCTCAGCCTTGTCCGAGCAGGCGGCGGATGTCGGCGGGTGGAAAAACGGTTTCGCTGCGCTCTGCCTGCGTGTGCGCCTGGGCGGCGGCGTCGGCCATGGCACGGGCAAGGTCGGCGACGGGCAGGGACTGCTGGCTTTTCAGGATGCCGATGGCGTTGAGGGCGCTAAGCAGGCGTGCGCTCCACACTTCGGCGGGGCGCTTGCTGTCGGGGCGCAGCAGCAGGGGCGATCGGAAGACGAGCAGTTGCGGGAAAGCGAGCGTGGCGCTGTCGCGTTCGAGTTCGCCTTTGAGACGCGAATAAAAGATGCGCGACTGCGGGTCGGCGCCCGCGGCGGAGAGCAGGGCAAAGGTCGGCACGCCGTTGGCGCGGGCGGCGCGGGCGGTGTCGATAACGGCCTGATAGTCGATTTGGCGCTGCGCCTCTTGGCTGCCCGCGTCTTTCAGCGTTGTGCCGAGGCAGGAAAAGAGAATGTCGCCGCGCACTTGCGCTGCCCAGTCGGCGGAGCGGGCGAAGTCGATGATGTGCACGCGCAGTTTGTCGTGGCTGATTCGGGGTTCGCGGCGCACGAAGATGTGCACTTCGCCAAAACGCGGATCGTCGAGCAGGAGGGCGGTGAGTTCGCGGCCGGTGGCGCCGGTGGCGCCGATGATGGCGGCTGTGAGGGTCATGCGGGTTTCCTTATGGTGTGGGCGGGTTGGCGGAACGGATGTTCAGGATTCGTCTGCGTCGGCCAGGCCGCTTTTCACGCGGCGCAGACAGGTGAGGACGAGCAGGGCGCAGGCGAGCCACATCAGCCAGTAGCAGGCGGCGGGCAGGCTGCCGGCGGCGGCATACCACACGGCCAGAAGGCCGGTGAGGAAGGCGCGGTCGCTTTTGCCCAGCGGGCCGTCGTAGCGGCGGCCGCTGCCGTGTACCTGGCCGAGTACGCCGCACAGTTCGCTTAGTGCCGCAAGCCAGACAAAGAGGGCGGTTTCGAGGCCGCCGAAGGGGGCAACGAAGGCGAAGGGCAGGTAGAGTGCGGCGTCGGCGGCGACGTCGGTGATTTCGTTGAGATAGCCGCCCAGCGCCGATTGTTGGCCGAATTCGCGCGCCAGCATGCCGTCGGCGGCGTTGAGCGCCATGCGGATAATGAGCCACACGGGCAGCAGCCAGAAGAGGGCGTGGATGCGGTGTTGCGCGGCGGCGGCCAGCAGCAGGCCGAGCAGGACGGAGGCGGCGCAGGCGGCGAGGGTGACTTGGTTGGCGGTGATGCCGCGCGCGTGCAGGCGGCGCACCAGCGGGCGCAGCAGGTTTTGGAATCGGGGTTTGAGGGCGTAGATGCTCATGGGGAGGCCGTCTGAAAAGGAAAAGGCGGGCGATTATAGCCGAACGGGCGGGGTGTTTCTGTTCAGACGGCCTGATGCGTTGCGGCCGTCTGAAAGCGCGGTGAAAAGCAAAAGGCCGTCTGAAAACGGGAAAACGTGCTTTCAGACGGCCTTTTGCCGGCGGCCTTATTCGGGCTTTTTCGCCAGCATGGTGACGAATTTGAAGCGTATCGGGTTGCCCGCGTCGTCGGTGGCGTGCATGGCGCCGGGTTCTTCCTTGTATTCGACCAGCTCCCAGCCTGCGTAATATTCGCGCAACTCGTTTTCGCGGAATTTGAAGGGAAAGGGCATGGGGCAGGGGTAGTCGGCGGTGTCCATCGCCGAGACGATGAGGTTGTAGCCGCCGCGTGCGGTGTGCTCCTGCATGTTGGCAATCACGGCGGGGACGCGGTCGGGGCGCAGGAACATGAATACGACGGTAGCGACGATAAAGTCGTAAGGCTCGTCGAGGGCGGCGGCGTTGATATCGTAGCCCGCCGCCAGCACGGGCAGGTTTTCCTGTGCCGCCATGTCGGAGAGCGCGTAGAGCGGGTTGGGGTTTTGGTCGACGGCGGTGACGTCGAAGCCTTTGAGGGCGAGATACAGCGCGTTGCGCCCCTGGCCGCAGCCCAAGTCCAGCGCTTTGCCGGGCGGAACGTGCGCGGCGGCGGCTTTCACGGCGGAGTGGGTGGCGGTCATGCCGTATTTTTTGCGGAAATAGTCGGCCTTGTCGCAATGAAATTCGAGCTGCACCGACAAATCGTCGCCCAAAGGTTCGATTTTGTGCCACTGCTGCGGCTCGATGGTGTGCACGCCGCTTTCGGGGGTAATTTCGACGGCGGACAACACATTGTCCGCTTCGTCCAGTTCGTAGAATTTCAGACGGCCTGACAAGACGCGCAGTTTGCCCCATGTGTCTTCCTGCGTGTTGTGGCGGGCGAGGAAGGCGGGCGGTACGGTGTCGGCACTCCACACGGGCATTTGTTTGTAGCAGATGAGATCGTTGTTCATATTGGGCTTTCGTGAGGTGGAAAGAAAGGCGGGATATTAATTTCTTCGGCGGCGGGGGACAAGAAAAGACCGCCTGAAAAGGTTTTCAGACGGCCTCTAATCTCTAACGCCGCGCGATGTCGGGTGTATCCACGCTCACGTCGGCATTTTGCGCCCGCTGGCGCAGGGCGTGGTCGATGAGTACCAGCGCAAGCATGGCTTCGGCAATCGGCGCGGCACGCAGGCCGACGCAGGGGTCGTGGCGGCCGTGGGTGGCGATTTCCACCGCGTTGCCGTGGATGTCGATGCTGCGGCGCGGCGTGGCGATGGAGCTGGTGGGCTTGATGGCGATGTTGACGCGAATGTCCTGCCCGGTGCTGATGCCGCCTAGGATGCCGCCCGCATGGTTGGACAAAAATCCCTGCGGCGTCAGCTCGTCGCCGTGCACGCTGCCGCGCTGCGCCACCGCGTCGAAGCCGTCGCCGATTTCCACGCCTTTCACGGCGTTGATACCCATCATGGCGTGGGCGATGTCGGCATCGAGGCGGTCGAACACCGGTTCGCCCAAGCCCACCGGCACATTACGCGCTTCGATGCTCAATTTCGCGCCAACGGAATCCAGCGATTTGCGTACGCTGTCCATATAGCGTTCCAAATCGGCGATTTGCGATTGGTTGGCGGCGAAAAACGGGTTTTGCGCGATAAATTCGTAGCCTTCAAAGGCGATTTCTTTTTCGCCGACTTGGGTAACGTAGGCGGTGATGTGCGTGCCAAACTGCTCGCGCAGCCATTTTTTCGCCACCGCACCTGCCGCCACGCGCGCGGCGGTTTCGCGGGCGGAGGAGCGGCCGCCGCCGCGATAGTCGCGGATGCCGTATTTGTGCCAATAGGTGTAATCGGCGTGGCCGGGGCGGAACTGTTCGGCGATGTTGCCGTAGTCTTTGCTGCGCTGGTCGGTGTTGCGGATAAGCAGCATGATGGGCGTGCCGGTGGTTTTTCCCTCAAACACGCCCGAGACGATTTCCACCTGGTCGGCTTCGCGCCGCTGGGTAACGTGGCGGCTGGTGCCGGGTTTGCGCCGGTCGAGGTCGGCCTGGATGTCGGCTTCGCTTAATGCGAGATTGGGCGGGCAGCCGTCGATGATGCAGCCCAAGCCCGCGCCGTGGCTCTCGCCGAAAGTGGTTACGGTGAAGAGTTGTCCGAAAGTGTTGCCTGCCATGTTGTGTTCCTTTGCGGTGTGCGGAATGCGGTATGTGGAAGCGGCGGATTTTAGCACGGAGGCCGTTCCCGCCTGCGCGGGAATGACGTTTCTGAAACCCGTGCTGCGTGTCAGCGCGGTTTCTTGCGCGAACCGCCGCGTCTGCTTTTTTCAGACGGCCTGTCGGACGCTTCGGCCTGCCGTTTGGCCTTGGCCGTTTTGGCGCGTTTGAGCGCGTCGCAGGCGGGTGTGCCGTTGCGTTCGCGCAGCAGGGATTCGCGTTGCAGGGCGCAGGATCGTTCGAGCCGTTCGGTCTCGAAGCCGTCGGCGGCGCGGGCGGCGGCGGGGAGGAGTAGGGCGGTGAGTGCGAGGGCGGCGAGGGCGGGTTTCACGGGTTTTCCTTTCGCGGTTTCGGCTTGACGGTGGCTTTCAGACGGCCTTAAAGGCCGTCTGAAAAAAGGGCGGGACTGTGTTTTAACTTCGTTGGAGCTGCGCTTTCAGACGGCCTCTGGTGCCGGTTCGTCGGGACAGCCGCCGCCGACGTAGAGCGACAAGTTGTGGAAGGCTTCGAGGGTGTTGCGGTGGCCGATGCTGACGATGATGCTCTCGGGCAGGCTGCGGCGCAGGGTGGTGTAGAGGTGGGCTTCGGTGGGCTCGTCCAGCGCGGAGGTGGCTTCGTCGAGGAGGATGGCGGCGGGACTGGCGAGGAGGACGCGGGCGAAGGCGACGCGCTGCTGTTCGCCGGGGGAGAGGCGCTGCTGCCAGTTGTCTTCCTTGTCGAGCAGGGGCACGAGGTGGGTGAGGCGGCAGGTTTCGAGGGCGGCGGCAACGTCGGCGCGGCCTGCCTGCGGCGCGGGGTAGCAGACGGATTGCAGGAGGCTGCCCTGCGGCATATAGGCTTTTTGCGGCACGAACATGATGCGCTCTTTCGGCGGGCGGGCGATGCGGCCGCTGCTGCCGAAGGGCCAGAGTCCGGCGAGGGCGCGCAGGAGGGAGGTTTTGCCGCAGCCGCTGGGGCCGCGGATGAGGACGGCGTCGCCGGGGCGGGCGGCGAGGCTGACGTCGGAGAGCAGGGCGTCGCCGTTGTGGCGCAGCAGGGTGAGGCCGTCGAGGATGAGGCCGTCTGAAAGGGTTTCGGTGTCGGGTTGGTGTGCGGGGCGTTTGTCGTCCATGCTGTCCATAAAGCCGGCGATACGTTCGAGGCGGGCGCGGTAGACGGTGAAGTCTTTGTAGAAGTTGCGGAAGAAGGACATGGATTTTTGCAGGCGGGCGAAGGATTGGACGGTTTGCTGCACGTCGCCGATTTTGATGTGTCCGGCGAACAGGCGCGGCGCCTGCAGCATCAGGGGCAGAAGCTGCATGATTTGGCTGAAAACGTCGTTGAAGCCGCTGAGGGTGACGCTTTGGCGGGCGATGCGCCAGCGGTTGGCGATGATGGCGCGGAAGCGTTCGCCAAGCTGCTGCCGTTCGCGCCATTCGCCGTTGTAGAAGGCGATGCTTTCGGAGTGGTCGCGGATGCGCACGAGGGAGTAGCGGTAGTCGCCGTTGAGGTGTTCGTTTTCGTAATTCGAGCGGATGAGCGGGCGGCCTATCCACATGGCCAGCGCGGTGGCGGCGAGGATGGCGATGTAGACGAGAAAGACGATGCCGTGCGGGATTTCGATGCCGAACACGGGCAGCATGCCCGCCAAGCCCCATAGAACGATGGTGAACTCGATGGTGGAAATCACCGAATTGAGCATGCCGCGCAGGAAGGTGATGGTGGAAACGATGAATTCCTGCGCGTCCATCTGGATACGCTGGTCGATGTTGTCGGGCGCGTCGCGGCGCATTTGCAGGCGGTGGTAGGTTTTGTCGGCCAGCCAGCGGCGGGTAAGCACGCGGTTGAGTTGTTCTGCCCATTTGATGGCCAGCGCCTGGTCGAGAAAGTCGTTGATGATGAGGTTGACCGAGCGGATGAGCATCACGGCGGCGTTCATGAACACGGCCGTCCAGAACACGGCGGCCAGCCTGTCCTGCATGGCGCTGTATGCGCTGCTGTATAAAAAGGTGTTGAGAACGTAAAGCCGCACTTCGGTGAGCAGCAGCACAATCATCAGTATCACGACGGCCGCCGCCGCCACGGCGCCGCGTCTGCTCAGGCAGGGTTTGAGCACCTGCCAAAACTCGCGTCCGAAGCGGGTGCGGCCGAGCAGGAGGGCGGCGAGGGCGGCGGCCAGCAGCACGCCGGCGAGGGTTTGCAGCAGCCACAGAGGCGAGGCGGCCAGTTCGGTCTGCCATTTTTGCGTTTGGGCGAGGATGAGCGGGGATGTGTGCATGATGATACGGTTCTGTTTGAGGCCGTCTGAACGCGGGGTTCGGAAACGTCATTCCCGCGTAGGCGGGAGCGGCCTTGCTGTGTTTTGGGCGTGTTGACAATCAACATTTTGGCGGCTTTTCCGTCCTAAAACGGCATCTGCCGCGTTGAAAACACTCGCCAATGGACGGCATTGGCTCGCGTTTTCGCCTTGCATCTGCCATTTTATGCCGCAAAATCCGCTTTAAAAGTTGAATGTCAACGCGCCCTAGGGAAAAAGGGCGGCAATGATAAACCGTCTTATTCAAGCGGGGCGGTTTTTTTACCTTTGCGGGGCAGAAAGGCCGTCTGAAAACGGGTTTCAGACGGCCTTTTGCTTTTCACTTCGTTGAAGCCGCGCTTTCAGACGGCCTCCGCCGTCATTTCGGCGATGCGGCCGACGATGGCGGCGGCGGCTTCGGCCTTGCCGCAATGGGGCAGGACGGTTTCGCGGGCGGCGTCGATAAGGGTGATTTGGTTGCCCGCCTTGCCCATTGCCACGGCCACGTCGTTGGCGACAATCAGCGGGATGTTTTTTTTCACGCGCTTGGCGCGGGCATATTCCAGAATATTGCGGCTTTCGGCGGCAAAGCCGACGCAGAAGGGCGGATGCGGCAGGGCGGCGGCGGCGGCGAGGATGTCGGGGTTTTCGGCCAGTTCGATAACGGGCGGCGTGCCGCTGCCGTCTTTTTTGATTTTGTGCGTGGCGGCGTTTTTCACTTTGTAGTCGGCTACGGCGGCCACGGCGACGAATATGTCGCTGTCTGCCGCGCGCGCCATCACGGCTTCGTACATCGCCTGTGCGCTGACGGCGGACACGGTTTCGTGCAGACCGGCGGGCAGGGCGGCCTGCATCTGGCCGTGTATCAAAGTGACCTGCGCACCGGCGGCG
Source organism: Neisseria sp. KEM232 (assembly GCF_002237445.1). Classification (NCBI taxonomy): domain Bacteria; kingdom Pseudomonadati; phylum Pseudomonadota; class Betaproteobacteria; order Neisseriales; family Neisseriaceae; genus Neisseria; species Neisseria sp. KEM232. The sequence continues at coordinate 2,275,795 of NZ_CP022527.1, read as the reverse complement.
CGGCAGGCGCGGGCGAGTTCGGCGCCCATTTGGCCGCTGGACAGATTGGTAATGCCGCGCACGGGGTCGATGGCCTCAAACGTTGCTCCGGCGGTGATGAGCACTTTTTTGCCGCGCAGGCTTTTGTCTGCCCACAAATCGGGCAGCAGGTCGGCGAGAGCGGAGGGTTCGGCCATGCGGCCTTCGCCCGTTTCGCCGCAGGCCAGATCGCCCGCATCGGGCGGGAAGACGGTGAGGCCGTCTGAAACGAGCTGCGCGATGTTGCGTTGGTTGGCCCTGTTGCGCCACATTTCCACGTTCATCGCGGGGGCGACGGCCAGCGGGCATTTGCGGGCGGCGGCGAGGTTGGTGAGCAGATTGTCGGCAATGCCGTTGGCGATTTTGGCGAGGGTGTTGGCGGTGGCGGGGGCGATAAGAAAGGCGTCGGCCGCGCGGGTGAGGCGGATGTGCGCCATGCCGTCGGCCGCCGCGCCGTCGTGTGTTTCGCTCAAAACGGGGTTGCCGCTGAGGGCTTGGAAGGTGAGAGGGGAGACGAACTCGGCGGCGGCGCGGCTCATGGCAACGCTCACTTCGTGTCCCTGTTTTTTTAACAGGCGCACGAGTTCGCAGGCTTTGTAGGCGGCGATGCCGCCGCTGACGCCGAGCAGGATGTGTTTGGGCATGGTTGGGTGTCCGCAGGTAAAATGGCGCGCATTATATAGCCATTTCAAAGGGGTGTTTTTTTATGAAGAAACTCATCATCACCGGCCACACGCGCGGGCTGGGGCGGGCGTTGGCGGAACTGTATCTGCAACGCGGTTGGCAGGTTTTGGGCTTGGCGCGGGGTAGGGCGGACATGGTTTCGCCCAAGCTGCGGCAGGTGCGGATTGATTTGGCCGACGGCGCGGCTCTGGCGGCTTGGCTTTCAAGCGGCCTGTTGCGTGATTTTTTGGCCGACGCGGACAACATCCTGCTGGCGAACAACGCGGGCACGGTGTCGCCCAATGCCCTGCTGGGGCGGCAGAGGCCGTCTGAAATTCTGTCGGCCGTGGCCTTAAACGCAGCCGCGCCGCTGCTGTTGGCCAACGCGGTGCTGGCGGTGCGGCCTGCGCGCGTGCCGCTGGACATCCTGCACATCGGCAGCGGCGCGGGGCGCAAAAACTATCCGGGTTGGAGCGTATACGGCGCGACCAAAGCCGCGCTCGACCACCATGCCCGCTGCGTGGCGGCGGAAGGGCATGAAAACGTACGCATCACCTGTCTCGCCCCGGGCGTGGTCGATACCGCCATGCAGGGCGAAATCCGCGCCGCCGACGAGGCCGATTTCCCCATGCGGCCGCGCTTCGTTGCCCTGAAAGAGGACGGCGGTTTGCAGAGTGCGGAGGAAACGGCGGCGAAAATCGCGGCCTATGTCGAGTCCGCACGCTTCGGAGAGGAAGCGGCGGCGGACATACGGGATTTTTGGCACTGAGGCCGTCTGAAAGCCGGAATACGGTTTTTCAGACGGCCTCTTTATGCCGCAGAAAGGAAAAAGGCCGTCTGAAAGAACGCGCGGTTTGCCGTTTCACTTTATAGAAACTTCGCTTTCAGACGGCCTCAAAGCCTTTTGTGTTAAAATCGCGCGTTATTTTTGTCTCCCCATTCCCCACACTATGACCGACGATACCATCCGCCACGACCATAAATTCGCACTCGAAACCCTGCCCGTCAGCCTTGAAGACGAAATGCGCAAAAGCTACCTCGATTACGCCATGAGCGTGATTGTCGGCCGCGCGCTGCCCGATGTGCGCGACGGTTTGAAGCCGGTGCACCGCCGCGTGCTTTACGCCATGCACGAGCTGAAAAACAATTGGAACGCCGCCTACAAAAAATCGGCGCGTATCGTCGGCGACGTCATCGGTAAATACCATCCGCACGGCGATTCCGCGGTTTACGACACCATCGTGCGCATGGCGCAGGATTTTTCGATGCGCTACGTCTTAATCGACGGTCAGGGCAACTTCGGTTCGGTTGACGGCGACGGCGCCGCGGCCATGCGTTATACCGAAATCCGCATGGCGAAAATCGCCCACGAAATGCTGGCGGACATCGAAGAAGAAACCGTCAATTTCGGCCCGAACTACGACGGCAGCGAACACGAGCCGCTGGTGTTGCCGACCCGCTTCCCCGCGCTGTTGGTCAACGGCTCGTCCGGTATCGCCGTCGGTATGGCGACCAACATTCCGCCGCACAACCTTACAGACACCATCAACGCCTGTCTGCGTCTTTTGGACGAACCTGAAACCGAAATCGACGAATTGATCAACATCCTGCAAGCCCCCGATTTTCCGACCGGCGCAACCATCTACGGCTTGAGCGGCGTGCGCGAAGGCTATAAAACCGGCCGCGGCCGCGTCGTTATGCGCGGTAAAACCCATATCGAACCCATAGGCAAAAACGGCGAACGCGAAGCCATCATCATCGACGAAATTCCGTATCAGGTGAACAAAGCCAAGCTGGTGGAAAAAATCGGCGAACTGGTGCGCGAAAAAACGTTGGAAGGCGTATCCGACCTGCGCGACGAATCGGACAAATCCGGTATGCGCGTCGTTATCGAATTGAAACGCAACGAAAACGCCGAAGTCGTTTTAAACCAGCTCTACAAACTTACCCAGCTTCAAGACAGCTTCGGCATCAACATGGTCGCTTTGGTTGACGGTCAGCCGCGCCTGTTGAACCTGAAACAGATTCTGGCGGAATTCCTGCGCCACCGTCGCGAAGTCGTTACCCGCCGCACCCTGTTCCGCCTGAAAAAAGCGCGTCATGAAGGGCATATCGCCGAAGGTAAAGCCGTCGCCCTGTCCAATATCGACGAGATGATTCGGTTGATTAAAGAATCCGCCGACGCGCCCGAAGCCAAAGAAAAACTGTTGTCCCGCGCATGGCGCAGCGGCTTGGTGGAAGACATGCTGAGCCGTACCGACCTCGACCTGCGCATGGCGCGTCCCGAAGGTTTGCCCGCCAACCTCGGCTTGCAGGAACAAGGCTATTATCTGAGCGAAATCCAGGCCGACGCCATCCTGCGCATGAGCCTGCGCAACCTGACCGGCCTCGACCAAGAAGAAATCGTCGGCGACTACAAAAGCATCATGGCAAAAATCATCGACTATTTGGACATTTTGGCGAAGCCGGAACGCATCACCCAAATCATTCGTGAAGAGTTGGAAGAAACCAAAACCAATTTCGGCGACGAACGCCGCAGCGAAATCAACCCGTTCGGCGGCGACATTGCCGATGAAGACCTGATTCCGCAACGCGAAATGGTCGTTACTCTGACCCACGGCGGCTATATCAAAACCCAGCCGACCACCGACTATCAGGCGCAGCGTCGCGGCGGACGCGGCAAACAGGCGGCGGCCACCAAAGACGAAGACTTCATCGAAACCCTGTTCGTTGCGAACACGCATGACTATTTGATGTGTTTCACTAACCTCGGCAAGTGCCACTGGATTAAGGTTTACAAACTGCCCGAAGGCGGACGCAACAGCCGCGGCCGTCCGATTAACAACGTCATCCAGTTGGAAGAAGGCGAAAAAGTCAGCGCCATCCTTGCCGTTCGCGAATTCCCTGAAGACCAATACGTCTTCTTCGCCACCGCACAAGGCATGGTGAAAAAAGTCCAGCTTTCAGCGTTTAAAAACGTCCGCAGCCAAGGCATCAAAGCCATCGCGCTCAAAGAAGGCGACTACCTCGTCGGTGCCGCACAAACCGGCGGATCGGACGACATCATGCTGTTCTCCAACTTGGGCAAAGCCATCCGCTTTAACGAATACTGGGAAAAATCCGGTAACGACGAAGCGGAAGATGCCGACATCGAAACCGAAATTTCAGACGACCTCGAAGACGAAACTGCCGATAACGAAAATGCCCTGCCAAGCGGCAAACACGGTGTGCGTCCGTCCGGTCGCGGCAGCGGCGGCCTGCGCGGTATGCGCCTGCCTGCCGACGGCAAAATCGTCAGCCTGATTACCTTTGCCCCCGAAGCCGCGCAAAGCGATTTGCAAGTGCTGACCGCCACCGCCAACGGCTACGGCAAACGTACCCCGATTGCCGATTACAGCCGTAAAAACAAAGGCGGGCAAGGCAATATCGCCATCAACACCGGCGAGCGCAACGGCGATTTGGTCGCCGCAACCTTGGTCGGCGAAACCGATGACCTGATGCTGATTACCAGCGGCGGCGTCCTCATCCGCACCAAAGTCGAACAAATCCGCGAAACCGGCCGCGCCGCAGCAGGCGTGAAACTGATCAACCTCGACGAGGGCGAACAGCTCGTCAGCCTCGAGCGCGTGGCCGAAGAGCCGGAAGACACCGCTGCCGAAGACGAGAGTGATGCCGACACCGGCGCGCTTGAAAACGAAGCGGAAAACAAGGGCGCGGAAGAAGCAGAGGAATAAGCCCCGCGCAGGCAAAAGGCCGTCTGAAAACACTTTTTCAGACGGCCTCTCCCTTCACTCCGCACCCGCCAAGAACAGGCCGTCTGAAAGCGTCGCTTCAACGAAGTGAAAACGAAGTCGCAACACAGTCAAAACACCGTTCCAAAACAAACACCCATGAAACAAATCCTCTCCCCGCACAACACCCGGCTCAAACACCTTGCCAAACTCGGCGTGTCGGCCAAATACCGCCGCGAATGCCGCCAAACCGTACTCGAAGGCGCGCACCTGCTTGACGCGCTGCTGCAAACCGGCGCGCAGCCGCAACAAGTCTTCATCGCGCAAAGCCGCCTGCACACCCCCGAAACACAAAGCCTGCTCTCACGCCTGCCGCCCGAAAACACCGCCGCCGTGGAAGATCGCCTGCTGGCCAAAGCCTCCGCCCTCTCCGACGGCGGCGGCATCCTCAGCCTGGTCGAAATCCCCGAAACCGCCGCCCCGCTGCAGAGCGGCGACTGCGTCGTCCTCGAACGCATCCAAGATCCCGGCAATATCGGCACCATCCTGCGCAGCGCGGCGGCGGCGGGCGTGAAAAACGTGGTGCTCGGCCGCGACTGCGCCGACGTCTGGTCGCCAAAAGTCCTGCGCGCGGCAATGGGCGCGCATTTCCTGCTCGGCCTTTATCCCGACACCGAGCTGGCGCAATGGCTGCCGCGCTACCGCGAACCGCTGCGCGTAACCGCCCTCGACCCCGGCGCACAAAGCCTCTACGCCTTCGACCTGCGCCGCCCGTGCGGCTGGCTGTTCGGCAACGAAGGCAGCGGCGTGTCCGACGAAGCGCGCCGCGCCGCCGCCGGCTCGGTCGTTATCCCGATGGCGGGCGCAACCGAATCGCTCAACGTGGCGATGGCTGCCACGGTCTGCCTGTTCGAGCAGATGCGTCAGCGGCTGTAAGCATCTGTTGCGGCGGATAGGAAAGGCCGTCTGAAAAAACCTGCGAAGCAGGTTTTTTCAGACGGCCACTTTCAGCGGTTTTCCAACTGTAAAGGCCGTCTGAAAGTGTTTTCAGACGGCCTTTGCTCTGTTTGCCGCTATTTGCGGTTGTCGAGGATGTTGAACACTTTGCGCGGTTGGGCGATTGTCACTTCGTCGTCGTGGCCGTCTGAAAAGCGTTCGGGCAGGGTTTCGCTGTCGAAAGCCAAATCGCCGCCGTGTTTCAGGTTTTGCCCGCGCTGCAAGCCTGCGAAATCGAAAAGATCGGTGTCGGCCAGATGCGAGGGGACGACGTTTCGCAATGCGGAGAACATGCTCTCGATGCGGCCGGGAAAGCGTTTGTCCCAGTCGCGCAGCATGTCGCCGATGATTTGCCGCTGCAAATTGGGCTGCGAGCCGCAGAGGTTGCAGGGGATGATGGGGAACTGCTTGATTTCGGCGTAGCGGATGAGGTCTTTTTCCTTCACATAGGCCAGCGGGCGGATAACGATGTGTTCGCCGTTGTCGGACACGAGTTTCGGCGGCATGGCTTTGAGTTTGCCGCCGTAAAACATGTTTAAAAACAGCGTGGCGATGATGTCGTCGCGGTGGTGGCCGAGGGCGATTTTGGTGCAGCCGAGCTCTTTGGCGGTGCGGTAGAGGATGCCGCGGCGCAGGCGGCTGCATAGCGAACAGGTGGTTTTGCCTTCGTCGAGCACGCGTTTGACGGTGGAATAGGTGTCTTCTTCGACGATTTTGTAGGGTACGCCGATGCTTTCGAGATAAGTGGGCAAAACTTCTTCGGGGAACCCGGGCTGTTTTTGGTCGAGGTTGACGGCAACCAGCTCGAAATCGATTGGGGCGGAGGCCTGCAAATGGCGTAGGATGTCTAAGAGGGCGTAGCTGTCTTTGCCGCCGGAGAGGCAGACCATGATTTTATCGCCCGGCTCGATCATGTTGAAATCGTTGATCGCGTCGCCCACGGCATGGCGCAGGCGTTTGTGCAGCTTGTTGTTTTCGTGTTCGGATTTGGGTTTGTTGGACATTTTTATTCGGTCTAGCAAAAAAGGCGCGATTATAGCCCAAACGGCAAAGGCCGTCTGAAACCGCGCTTTCAGACGGCCTTTACGGTACAATGCCGCCTTTTATTTTGACGGTAGGACGCCATGATTTCACTGGAAACGTGGATCGGGCTGCGCTATCTTCGGGCGAAGAAGCGCAGCGGTTTTATGTCGTTTATCGGCATCATTTCAATCGTCGGCATCGCCATCGGCGTGATGGCGCTGATTACGGTGATTTCGGTGGTAAACGGCTTTCAGAAGGACGTGCGCAGCCAGCTTTTCAGCGTCGCGCCCCATGCGGAAATCGGTTTTTACGACGCGGGCGCGGGCAGCTGGCAGGATTTGCGCAAGCTGGTGGCGGGCAATAAAAACGTGGTCGGATCGGCGCCCTATATCGCCGATCAGGCGCTCTTGGCCAACAACGGCGAAGTGCGCGGCGTGCAGATACGCGGCATCGATCCCGCCGAAGAAAAACAAGTGGTCGATTATTGGCGGGATATGCCTTCGGGCGGCTTCGAGAGCCTGCGCCCGGGTGAGTTCGACATCATCCTCGGCAGCGGTTTGGCCGAAGCGCTGGGCGTGGAAACGGGCGGCAAGGTCACCGTGATTACGCCGGAGGGCAACGTTACGCCCGCAGGCATGGTGCCGCGTTTGAAGCAGTTTAATCTGGTGGGCACGGTGAAAACCGGTATCTACGAGCTCGACAACGCGCTGGCGCTCACCCATATCGACGACGCGCAGACGCTCTACCGCCTCGAGAGCGGTTTTGCCGGATTGCGCCTGAAACTCGCCGATCCGCAGAACGCCCCCGCCGTGGCCGCCTCCCTGCTGCCCGCGGGCGAACAGGACAAGGTTTGGGTGCGAGACTGGACGTTCAGCAACCAATCCTATTTCAACGCCGTCGAGCTGGAAAAGAAAATGCTGTTTGTGATTATGTTCTTCATCAGCCTCGTCGCCTCCATCAACCTGATTTCCACCCTGATTATGACCGTTACCGAAAAGCAGTCGGCCATCGCCATCCTGCGCACGCAGGGTCTGCCGCCCTCGGGCATCATGAAAATCTTTTTTGTGCAGGGCGCGCTCTTGGGGCTGATCGGCACGGCTTTCGGCACGGTGTTCGGCCTGCTGCTGGCGGCCAATATCGGCGCCATCCTCAAATGGGTGGAAGGTCTGATGGGGCGCAAACTCATCGAATCGCAAGTGTATTTCCTCGACTATCTGCCCTCGCACATCGTGTGGAGCGACGTTGCCACCATCGTTTCCATCTCCATCGGTCTGTCCCTTCTGGTGACGCTCTATCCGAGCTGGCGGGCGGCCAAAACCGAACCTGCGGAGGCACTGCGCTATGAATAATCCCGTATTGGCCTGTGAGGCCGTCTGCAAAAGCTACAACGACGGCGTTTTGGACGTGCAGGTGCTCGACAATCTCGATTTGCAGGTGGACAAAGGGCAAAGCATCAGCATCATCGGCTCGTCGGGCAGCGGCAAATCCACCCTGCTGCACATCTTGGGCGGGCTGGACAAACCTACCTCCGGCCGAGTTTCCCTGCTCGGCAACGATTTGGCGCAAATGAGTCAGAAAGATTTGAGCGCCCTGCGCAACCGCCGTCTCGGCTTTGTCTACCAGTTCCACCACCTTTTGCCCGAATTCTCCGCGTTGGAAAACGTGATGATGCCGCTCCTCATCGGCAAAACGCCCAAAGACGAAGCACGCAGCCGCGCCCTTGCCATGCTGGAAAAAGCCGAGCTCAAAGAGCGCGTGCAGCACCGCCCGGGCGAGCTCTCCGGCGGCGAGCGCCAGCGTGCCGCCATCGCCCGCGCCCTCGTCACCGAACCCGCCTGCCTCTTGGCCGACGAGCCCACCGGCAACCTCGACCGCAAAAACGCGCAAAACGTCCTCGACATGATGCTGGATTTGAAAGCGGAGCTGGACACCGCCCTTGTCGTCGTCACCCACGACGACCAACTCGCCGCCCGTTTCGACCGCGTGCTCACAATGACCGACGGACGGCTGGAAGGATAGGCCGTCTGAAAGGATAGGCCGCTCCCGCCTATACCCCTTCGGGGCATAAACGCGGGAATGATGTTTCTGAAACCCGTTTTTCACTTCGTTGAAACCCCGCTTTCAGACGGCCTCTGCCTTGAAAGCCCCCGCAAACAGGCGCAGAATGCCGCCTTTACCCGATTTCACACACGGACAGCCCCATGGAAAAATCCCTCCACCCGCAAACCCTCGCCATCCGCGGCGCGAAAGAGCAAACCCATTTCAACGAACACAACCAAGCGCTTTTCCTTACCAGCAGCTTTATGTTCGACAGCGCCGCCGACGGCGCCGCCCTTTTCAAAGGCGAAAAACAGGGCTACACCTACAGCCGCACCGCCAACCCCACCACTGCCGCCTTCGCCCGCCGCATCGCTCTGCTCGAAGAGGGCGAAGCCGCCGTCGCCACCGCCACCGGCATGGCCGCCATCAACGCCGCCATCCTCACTTTCCTCAGCGCGGGCGACCACCTGATATGCAGCCGCAGCCTGTTCGGCACCACCATGGGTCTGCTCACCAACCACATCGCCCGCTTCGGCATCGAAATCAGCTTCGTGCCGCAAACCGATCCCGCCGCCTGGCAGGAAGCCGTGCGTCCCAACACCAAAATGCTCTTTTTGGAAACCCCGTCCAACCCGCTCAACGAAGTGGCCGACCTCGAAAAACTCGCCGCGATCGCCAAAGCGGCGGGTGCGCTTTTGGTGGTGGACAATACCTTCCTCACCCCCGTTTTGCAGCAGCCCTTAAAATTCGGCGCGGACTTGTCCGTGCACTCGGCCACCAAAGCCATCGACGGCCACGGCCGCGTGCAGGGCGGCGTTGTTGTCGGCCGCAAAGAGCTGATGCAGCAGGTGCAGACGTATATGAACGCCTGCGGCATGTCCATGTCGCCCTTTCATGCCTGGGTGCTGCTCAGCGGCGTGGAAACCCTGCCGCTGCGTATCGCGCAGCAGTGTGCCAACGCCGACAAAATCGCCGCCTGGCTGCGCGATCAGCCGCAAATCACGCGCGTTTTCCACTCCGGTTTCGCCGACCACCCGCAGGCGGATTTGGTGGAAAAACAGCAAAAAGCGGGCGGCATCGTGCTGGCGTTTGAAGTGAAGGGCGGGCAGGAGGCAGCATGGAAGCTGCTTGACAATGTGCAAATCTTCTCCAAAACCGCCAACCTCGGCGACGTGCACTCCACCATCACCCACCCGTGGACAACCACCCACGGCCGCATGAGCCCCGAAGCCAAACTGGAAGCGGGCATCACCGACGGCCTGCTGCGCCTCTCCGTCGGCCTCGAAGACGCCGGCGACCTGATTGCCGACCTCGAACAGGCGATGAACCGCTAAACCGCCGTTTCAGACGGCCTCAAGCACCAAAAGGCCGTCTGAAAAAAACAAAATTCTTCTTACAAAACACATCAAACAAGGAAAAAACACCATGAGCGAAGCGGAATTCACCGCCTGGGCAATGCGTATCTGCCTCACCGTCCTCGTTATCTTCCTCGGCTTCATCGTTTACGACCTCGGCAAAAAATCCAACGCCGGCAAATTCGGCATGTTCATCCTCTTCTTCGTCCTCGGCCTCGGCGTGTTCGGCTTCCTGTTCAAAGAACTGCTGATCGGCTTTCTGATGAAGAAATAAGGCCGTCTGAAACCCGACCCGGCAATTTTTCAGACGGCCTGTCGGGCACACCGCGCCATCAAACCGCAATACCCGCGCCCGGCATTTTTATTCCCGCTATAATACCGCCTTTTCCGTCCGGCCTCCCCGCATGAAAACCGTAGAAAAAAACGTCCTCGTCCCCCACAGCGCAGAGCAGATGTTCGACCTCGTCGACAAAGTCGAAGACTACCCGCAGTTCCTTCCCTGGTACGGAAAAACAGAGGTTCTTTCGCGTTCGGAAAACCAGCTTGAAGCCCGCCTGTACATGGACTACAAAGGCGTAAAGCAATCCTTCGCCACCCGCAACCACAACATCCCCGGCCGCGAAATCCGCATGGATCTGCTCGAAGGCCCCTTCAAAACCCTGCGCGGCTCGTGGCGGTTTGAAGACCTCGGCGGCGACTGCTGCCGCATCGCCTTCAAACTCGAATACGACTTCGCCAACTCCCTGCTTGCCGCCCTCATCAGCCCCGTGTTCGGCCACCTTGCGGGCAAACTCGTCGAAGCCTTCGTGGCCGAAGCGGGCAGACGCCATGGCTGACATCACCATAGAAATCGCCTACGGCGAGGCGGACAGACAATTCCTGCAATGCCTGACCGTTCCCGCAGGCACCACCGCGCGGCAGGCCGTCTCAAACAGCGGCCTCGCCGCCGCCTTCCCCCATGCCGACCTCACCGCCCCCCTCGGCATCTTCGGCAGACAAACCAAAGACGACACCGTCCTGCAAAACGGCGACCGCGTCGAACTCTACCGCCCCCTCCTTATCGACCCCAAAACCGCCCGCCGCCGCCGTGCGGCCGAAAACGCGGCCGACAAAAAAGCGAAAAAACCATGACCATCCGACTCATCGCCGGCCTCGGCAACCCCGGCAGCGAATACGAACACACCCGCCACAACGCCGGCTTCTGGTTTCTCGACGAACTAGCCTGGCAGTGGAAAGCCGTGTGGAAACACGAAAAAAAATTCTCCGGCCACATCGCCCGCGTCACCCGCCCCGAAGGCGAAGTGTGGCTGATCAAGCCCGACACTTATATGAACCTTTCCGGCAAAGCCGTCGGCGCGTTGGCGCAGTTTTACAAAATCAAAGCCGAAGAAATTCTCGCCGTCCACGACGAACTCGACATCCCCTGCGGCAGCATCCGCTTCAAACTCGGCGGCGGCAACGGCGGCCACAACGGCCTCAAAGACATCCAGGCCAAACTCGGCACCCCCGATTTCTACCGCCTGCGCCTGGGCATCGGCCACCCGGGCGAGCGCAACCTCGTCGTCGGCTACGTCCTCAACAAACCCTCCGCCGCCGAGCGCGAACTCATCGACCGCGCCATCGCCAAATCCCTCGAAGCCGTCCCACTCATCATGGCCGCAGACTGGGAAGCCGTCCCCCGCTTCCTGCACGGCAAATGACAGAGGCCGTCTGAAAGTACTACTGTCGTGCTTTCAGACGGCCTTCCGTTTTTATAGTGAGCTATTTTTGGAGAGACCGATGCACAGAAAATCCGGCAAAAAATTATTCCGTGCAGGCGCATGGCTGCTGCCCCTGACCGCCCTCGCCGCCTGCACGCAGGACGCGGGTATGCCGTCTGTTCCGCCCGCCGCAAACGCCGCCGCGCAGACCCTGCCCGCCGTATTGCCTGACAGCAAACGCCTTGAAAGCCGTCTCACCGGCGAGGCCTCGGAAAGCGAATCCGCGCAGTCGGCGGCGTTTGCCAAACTGCTGGCAGACGCAAATGCCGACGCATTCGCCGCTCTGTTTGCCCAAGCCCGACATCCTGCCGGAAAAATCTACGCCCTTACCGGCCTGCACCAAACCGACCCCGCCGCCTATGGCCGTCTGAAAAAACAGTTGGACGGCGCAAGCCAAATCGAAATCCTCGACGGCGACATCGTCCTGCCCTACCGCGCCGCCGACCTGCTGCCTGCCATAGAGGACGGCCGCCTGCTGTGCTTTATCACCGAAGCCCGACCCGACGGCGGCGCGGGCGCACTGCTGCCGCCGTTCTCCGAAATATCGCGCTGAATCCGCTTTTGGGATCCAATCTTTGCCAATCCGCCCGCGCGGGAATGACGTTGTTGGGAGGGGGTGCAAAGGTTCAGACGGCCTCAATAACGACATGTAAAGGCCGTCTGAACCCGAACCTCCGACTGCTTCCAATCCATCTGTTTCATTTAAGGAAACCCATGACCCGCGAAGAATGAATCGGGTCAGGCCGCCAAATGACTGATGGAAATACGACGATGAAGAAACCGGCCGCTTTCGACTGCCATGTGCCTTACCCGCAAGTCTCGTCTCTGTTTTTCTATCCCGAAGACTGCGACGCCCGCCACGATGATTTGTCGGCCTAGGGTCTGTTGACAATCAGCCTTGCGGCGGTATTTTTGGTAAAAATCCGCGCCTGCTGCGTCAAAAATGCTTGCACGGTGTCCAACCTTGCTGCGCTTTTTTCCTTGCAAACACGAATTTTTCCTCAAAAAACTGCTTCGCAAGCTGAATGTCAACAGCCCTAGGATGTGTTGATTGTCAATATGCCCTACAAACCAAACCTGAAAAAAATCGTCGCTCTCTGCCTTGCCTCCCCCGATTTTGTCTGTAAACCGATTGATGCTGTCTGAAACCCATGCCTGTTTTAACTTTGTGAATCTTCGCTTTCAGACGGCCTTATCCCTGAAAAACCATGCCGACCCTCACCTGCTTTTTGGGTACGCCCGAACTGGCCGTCGCATACGGCGGCATCACTTTAAGTCCTGCCGATGCCGAACGCCTGCGCCGCTCTCCCACGCTTGCCGGACGCCGCGATTGGCAGGTCAGCCGCGTGCTCAAACAGCAGGCCGACGCCCCCGTTTTGTCGCTCAGCCACAGCAAAGGCTGCGCCGCCGTCTTGTGTGGCGAAGCGGATATCCGTGCGGGCGTCGATTTGGAAGCATTGCGCCGCCGCGATTTCCGCGCCTTGGCCGCTTGGGTGTGCTCGGAGGCCGAATACGGCTATTTGCAGCGACGCCATTGGCAGGCCGAAGATTTCTACCGCTTGTGGTGTGTTAAGGAAGCTTTGCTCAAAGCAGCCGGGCTCGGCTTTCCGGCCGATATGGCGGGGGTGGGATACCGCTTTTGCGGCTTGGAGATTTGCGGTCTGTACGCCGCAGGACAGGGCGGTTGGCACGGTGTCACGGCCATCCTGCCCGGTTTTGCCGCCGCCTGCGTCTGGCAGGGTGAAAACGTGCGGCTGCAATGGCGCTTTGCGGGGGCTTGGAACGAAAGTTGTCTGAGCGGCGGAGTGTTGTTGTAAAGACATGGAACCCGGTTGGAAGGGCTGCGGCGGTGCAGGCCGTCTGAAAGTCTTTTTGCCTGTGCGTCAGGCCGCTTTTCGTTATTGAAAACAGGAAGTGTATGCCCGAACTGCCCCCTATCGGCTGTGTCGAACCGTATTGAGGCCGTCTGAAAAACCGGTTTTCGGCTTTTCAGACGGCCTCACTGTTTCAGACAACAAAAAACCGCACCTTCGCAGGTGCGGTTTTGCTTGGTTTTCAGAATCTGAAACCATGCGGCTTATTCGGCGGCGGGTTCTTCCAACAGGGCTTTGATGGACAGGCGCACGCGGCCGCGGTCGTCTACTTCCAACGCTTTCACTTTCACGGTTTGGCCGACTTTCAGGTAGTCGCCGACTTCTTTCACGCGCTCGTGGGCGATTTGGCTGACGTGTACCAGCCCGCCTTTGCCGGGCAGGACGTCGACAATGGCGCCGACGTTGTTGTCGAGGATTTTCACCACGACGCCGTCGTACACTTTGCCCACTTCCACTTCGGCAGTGATGTCTTCGATGCGTTTTTTCGCCGCTTCCACCGAATCGGCGCTGACGGCGGCGATGGTGATGGTGCCGTCGTCGGCGATGTTGATTTCGGTACCGGTTTCGGCGGTGATGGCGCGGATGGTTTCGCCGCCTTTACCAATGACTTCACGAATCTTATCGGGGTTGATTTTCATGGTGTACAGGCGCGGGGCATGCTGCGACAATTCCTGCGGGCCATCAACGGCTTCTTTCATCTGCGCCAGGATGTGCAGGCGGGCTTCTTTAGCCTGCTCCAACGCAATCTGCATGATTTCTTTGGTGATGCCTTGGATTTTGATGTCCATTTGCAGTGCGGTAACGCCTTCGGTCGTACCGGCCACTTTGAAGTCCATATCGCCCAAGTGGTCTTCATCGCCCAGAATATCGGTTAAGACGGCAAACTTGTTGTTTTCCAGAATCAAGCCCATCGCGATACCGGCCACGTGTGCTTTCAACGGCACACCGGCAGACAGCAGGCTCAAGCAGCCGCCGCAGACGGAGGCCATGGAAGAAGAACCGTTGGATTCGGTGATTTCGGATACGACACGCATGGTGTAGCTGAAATCTTCCGGCTCGGGCAAGACGGCAATCAATGCGCGTTTCGCCAGGCGGCCGTGGCCGATTTCGCGGCGTTTGGGCGCACCCATGCGGCCGACTTCGCCGGTGGAATAGGGCGGGAAGTTGTAGTGCAGCATGAAGCGGTCGGTGTATTCGCCGGAGAGAGCGTCGATGATTTGCTCGTCGCGCGATGTGCCGAGGGTGGCGACGGCCAGCGCCTGGGTTTCGCCGCGTGTAAACAGCGCCGAGCCGTGGGTGCGCGGCAGCACGCCGGTTTGGATGTTGATGGGGCGCACGGTGCGGGTGTCGCGGCCGTCGATGCGCGGCTGTCCGGCCAAGATTTGGCTGCGTACGACGTCGGCTTCCAGATGTTTGAAGATGCCTTTGATTTCGTTGGCGGCAAGGGTGTCGGTGTCTTCGTTGATCAAGGCAGCCTGAACCGCAGCCCACGCTTCGGCGATTTTCGCGCCGCGCGCCTGTTTAGAGCGGATTTTGAAGGCTTCGGCGATGGTGTCGCCTGCGATTTCTTTGACTTTAGCCACCAGCTCGGCATCGGGCTCGGGCGCTTTCCAGTCCCAAACTTCGGGGTTTACTTCGTCGGCCAGCTCGTTGATGGCTTTAATCACGGCCTGCATCTGCTCGTGACCGTAAACCACTGCGCCGAGCATCACGTCTTCGGGCAGGATTTGCGCTTCGGATTCCACCATTAAGACGGCCTGCGCGGTGCCGGCCACCACCAAATCCAGCTGCGATTTTTCCAGCTGGGTTTTGGTCGGGTTCAGCACATAGCCGCCGTCCAGATAACCCACGCGCGCCGCGCCGATCGGGCCGGCAAAGGGCACGCCGCTCAATACCAGCGCGGCAGACGCGCCGATCATCGCGGGGATGTCGGAATCGATTTCGGGATCGACGGACACCACCATCGCCACAATTTGGATGTCGTGATAAAAGCCTTCGGGGAACAGCGGGCGGATGGGGCGGTCGATCAGGCGGCTGGTGAGGATTTCCTTCTCGCTCTGTTTGCCTTCTCGTTTGAAGAAGCCGCCGGGGATTTTGCCTGCGGCGTAGGTGCGCTCGAGATAATCGACGGTCAGCGGGAAGAAGTCCTGACCGGCTTTGACTTCCTTGTTGGCGGTAACGGCCACCAAAACCACGGTATCGCCCATAGCCACTTTCACCGCAGCAGCGGCTTGGCGGGCGATTTCGCCGGTTTCGAGGGTTACGGTGTGCTGGCCGTATTGGAAGGTTTTGACGTGTTTGTCAAACATAAGGATTCCTTTCGTTGGAACATCCGCCAGTCTAAAACGCTAACGGTGCCTGCCGGTGCGACAGGCACGGTTAGGGTTTCAGGCTGTGCGGAAGATGGTTGGAAAAGGCCGTCTGAAAATACGGCGGCCATGCTTGCGGCCGTCTGAAAACGCTGTGGGAAAACCGCGTTTGCATCGGGTGGGAAACCGACGGATTATGCCACAAAAAGGCCGTCTGAAAACGGATTTTCAGACGGCCTTTTTGTGGCGGCCGGGAGTGGTTGGTATTCGGCTTGTGAAGCGGATTTTTACCGAAAACACCGCCGCGAGGCCGAATGTAAACAGCCCTTATGCGGCGGGCGGCTGCTCGTCTTTCGTTTTGCCGTTTTTTTTCGGCAGAACGAAGCGCATGCGCAGGCCGTTGGGGCTGATGTTTTCGGCGCTGATGCTGCCGCAGTGCTGCTCGATGATGTGTTTTGCCAAGGCCAAACCCAAGCCCGTGCCGGGTTTGCTGCCGCTGCTGTCGGCGCGGTAGAAGGCGGTGAAGATGTGCGGAAGCTGGTTTTCCGCGACGCCCGGCCCGTTGTCGGTGATGTCGATCAGCCAGTTTTTCGCGTCCTGCCGCATTTCGACGCGGATGCTGCTGCCTTCGGGGCTGTAGTTCATGGCGTTGCGGATGACGTTGTCGAAGGCGCGGTAGAGATAGCTTTCGTTGGCGCAGATTTCGGCGTTGTCGGGCATTTTTTCCAGCGTCAGCTCGACGGTTTGGCCGTTTTTTTCGGCAACGGCCTGGCTGTCGTCCACCAGATTGCGCATGAAGGGAATTAGTTTGAGCGGCTCTTTTTCCAATTTGACGTTGGCGGTTTCGAGGCGGGATAGGGTCAGCAGTTCGCCCACCAGGGCATCCATGCGCACGAGTTCGGTTTCCAGCCGCTGCAAATACTGTTCCTGCTTTTGCGGCTGCGACTGGATCAGGCCGACGATGGCCTGCATCCGCGCCAGCGGCGAGCGCATTTCGTGGGACACGTGGTGCAGGAGGTGGCGTTCTTTGGCGACCAGCTGTTGCAGCTTCTGCGCCATTTTGTCGAACTGCGCCGCCAGCTGCGACAACTCGTCGTCGCGGTTGTCCATCTGCTGCGAGATGCGCGTTTCAAAGTTGCCGTCGGCCAGACGGTTCATGCCGCGGCCGAGAATGCGGATGGGGCGGGTGATGTTGTTGGCGAGAATGTAGGCAAGCGCGAGGCCGACAAGAAAGATAAAGCCCAAGATGATGATTTCATGCCAGGTCTGTTCCAGCGGCAGGCCGGGGATAAACAGCGGGCTGGGGCGGCGCTGCACTTCGATGCTGTCCCAGTTGCGGATGAAAAACAGGTATTCCTCGCCCCAGCGCCCGTATTCGAGATGCACGCTTTTGCTTTCGGGATTGGCGATTGCGAAGGAGCGGGCTTTTTCGATTCTTTTGGGATCGACTTTGCGGCCGATCAGATCCGCTTGGTCGTCGCCGCTGATGATGAGGACTTTTTCCGGCCCCTGTCCTTCGTGCCAGCCTTGAAGCATTTCGCGCGCGCCGTTTTCGCCGCGGGCGCGAAAGGCGGTAACGGCGTTGGACAACAGAATCTCGTCGATGGCGCGCTGCTGGTTGAAATGGGTTTCGGCCTGCGTCTGCTGCACGAGCCAGAAAGAAAAACTCGCCACGAATATGGCGCAGATAATCACTGCGCAAAACGTGGCGAAGATGCGTTGGAAAAGCTTCATGCTGAGCTTCGGCTTCCGATAATCAGTTTTTGACGAACAAGTAACCCAAACCGCGCACGGTCTGAATCAGCGAGGCATCGCCCAGTTTGTGGCGGATGCTGGAAATGTGGACATCGATGCTGCGGTCGAATTTGGCCAGCTTGCGGTCGAGCGCTTCGATGGAAAGGGTTTCCTTGCTGACCACCTGTCCCGCATGGCGCATCAGCACTTCGAGCAGGTTGAACTCGGTGCTGGTCAGTTCCAGCGGCGCATCGCCGACGGTTGCCTGGCGTTTCGAGGGATGCAGGGTCACATTGCTGACCGATAGGCTATTTGACGCGCTGCCCTGGTCGTGCGGGTTCTGCGCGCGGCGCAAAATTGCGTTGATGCGCGCCAAGAGTTCGCGCGGCGTGCTCGGTTTGGGCACATAATCGTCAGCACCCATTTCCAAACCGATGATGCGGTCGATATCATCGCCTTTGGCCGTGAGCATGATGATGGGGATGCCGCTTTGCGCACGCACGGTTTTCAATACGTCCAAACCGTTCATCTTCGGCATCATCGAGTCCAGTACCACCACATCATACTGGCCGGAGAGAATTTCATGAACACCGGCTTCGCCGTCCGGCACGCTGCGCACTTCCAAGCCTTCGGCTGTGAGATATTCGGTCAGCAGCTCGGTCAGTACGGCATCGTCATCAACTAATAATACGCGACTCATGTGTCAAATCCTCTGTGTTTGTCGGTTGGAAAAAATCTTTACAATTCTATCTTAACACGCGCTTTGCGCTTTTTGATAGCGCCCCGCACCCGCCGTTTGCGCTTTTTTGCAATAATGCGGCCGTCTTAACAATCCGCGCGACGCCCGCTTTTTGCTGCCGTGTATTTTAACTTCGTTGAAGCTTCGCTTTCAGACGGTCTCTGCGCCCCGTGCGCGAAAAGCTATAATCCGCCCCTTTTTTCTGCTACGGAATCCGCTATGCACAGCCCCGCCTACCTCAGCCAGCTGAACGACAAAACCGTCTTCCTGCGCCGCCTGTTCGCAGACGTTCCCATGCCCGAATGGCGCGTTTACCCCTCGCCGGAGCGCCATTACCGCATGCGTGCCGAATTCCGCATCTGGCACGACGGCGGAAACATCAGCTACGCCATGTTCGAACACGGCAAAAAAGCAGGCGGCGCATCGGTTATCCGCATCACGGAATTTCCCGCCGCCTCCGCAAGCATCAACCGGCTGATGCCTGAACTGCTTACCGCCGTTTGTGCCGAACCCGTGCTGAAAAACCGCCTCTACCAGTGCGAATTCCTGTCCACCCTCAGCGGCGACATACTCGTCACCCTCATCTACCACCGAAAACTCGACGAAGCCTGGCAAACCGCCGCCGAAGCCCTGCAAAACCGCCTCGGCATCGCCCTAATCGGCCGCAGCAAAGGCCAAAAAAACGTGCTCTCGCGCGACTTCGTCACCGAATCGCTCGATGTCGGCGGACAAACCTACCGCTACCGCCAGCCCGAAGGCGCGTTCAGCCAGCCCAACGCCGCCGTTTGCCGCGACATGCTCGAATGGGCGTGCGCCGCCGCCGACGGCTTGGGCGGCGACCTGCTCGAACTCTACTGCGGCAACGGCAACTTCACCCTGCCGCTCGCCCGCCGCTTCGGCCGCGTCCTTGCCACCGAAGTATCGAAAACCTCCGTACAGGCCGCGCAATGGAATATCGCGGTCAACGGAGCGGACAACATCCGCATCGCCCGCCTGTCGGCGGAAGAATTTACCGAAGCCTACACAGGCGCACGCGAATTCCGCCGCCTCAACGAACAAAACATCACCCTCGCCGACTACCGCTTCTCCACCGTTTTCGTCGACCCGCCGCGCGCCGGTATCGACGACGCTACATTGGCGCTGCTGCAAGGCTTCGACAACATCATCTATATCTCCTGCAACCCCGAAACCCTGCGCGCCAACCTCGACACCCTGATAAAAACGCACGACGTGGCCGCCGCCGCCATGTTCGACCAGTTCCCCTTCACGCACCATATCGAAAGCGGACTGTTGTTGAAAAAGCGGACTGTCTGATTCTGAAAAACGTTGAGGCCGTCTGAAAAACGTTGAGGCCGTCTGAAAAACGTTGAGGCCGTCTGAAAAACGTTGAGGCCGTCTGAAAAACGTTGAGGCCGTCTGAAAAACGTTGAGGCCGTCTGAAAAACGTTGAGGCCGTCTGAAAAACGTTGAGGCCGTCTGAAAAACGTTGAGGCCGTCTGAAAATTTCCGAGCCAAGATTTGGCATTAGCTTGTTTTTCAATACTCTTATTGCCGTTTAATTTTTCAGCCTGTGTCGATTGCTCTTGAAAATACTTGCGTGCATCTTCAAACAAGGTTGCATTATTGGTCTGACACGCATACTCAAAATAACAAAACCCCAGCCAATGTTGGGCATAAACTTGTTCTTCAATGCCCTTTTCTCCGTTTAATTTTTCAGCCTGTACCAATCGTTTTTGAAAATGTTCTGATACCTTATTAAACAATGTTGTGTCGTTGGTTTGAAGTGCTTGTTCCAAATAACAACGTCCTAGTCCAAATTGAGCATAAACTTGTTGTTCAATGCCTTTTTCTCCGTTTAATTTTTTAGCCTGTACCAATTGTTCTTGAAGATACCCGCGTGCTTTATCAAACAAAGCTGTGTTGCCAGTTTGAAGCGCCAGCTCCAAATAACATCCTCCCAACCAAGATTGGGCATAACCTTGTTGTTGGTTGCTCTGATCTCCGTTTAACTTTTTAGCCTGTACCAATAGCTTTTGGAAATGTCCGAGTGCTTTGTCAAACAAGGTTGCGTCATTGGTTTGAAGCGCCTGCTCAAAATAACAACGCCCCAGCCAAAAATTGACATCAGCTTGTTGTTGAGGATTGTTTGCTGTCTCTAAAGCCTCATCCAGCTTTTGAATAGCTTCGGCATATTTTTCAGAGTTAAAGAGTTCAATGCCTTGGTCAATTAAATCGTTTTCCATTACTTACCCGTTATTTATCCATATTGTTCGGCCTTTTCGGCTCAAGCGGTTTTGTGCGCTGCGGTTTGTCCGAATCAATGCGCATCATCCCAATTTCCACCCACTCCCACTTCCGCCAGCAGCGGTACATTCAGACGGCCTTGCGCCACTTCGGCCATCACTTGCGGCAGCATTTCTTTTACGGTTTCCAATTCGTTTTCAACCACTTCCAATACCAATTCATCATGCACCTGCATAATCAGTTTGCTTTGTAGGCCGTCTGAATGCAGGCGGTGGGATACGGCGAAATCCAAACAAGAGCATATCCAACAAAAATTGTCTAAAAATAAAAAGATAAACAGCCGTCTGAAAGAAAACATCGCTGCAATTTTAGCAGTATTGAGCATAGACCCGATTGAGTTTGACAAGCCGCTGGCGCATTACACAAGCCCCACCGTATGCGAAAAATTATTGGGTATAGGACAAAAACAGGCCAATCAGGAAAGCATCGCCGCCAGCAAAATGCGGATGAACAGCTCAGCCTATATGAACGACCCCTATGAAGGCAAAAGCCTGTATGACTTTTTGGGCATTCAGGAGCCGGATTTGGAAAACCTGTCAGAGTCCAGCCCCTACAATGCCTTTTTTGCCTGCTTTTCTTCGCGGGTAAACGATTTAAACCAGTTCCGCCTGTACGGCAAAGTCGGCAACGTCGAAGCTTCAGGCTGCTGCCTGGTGTTCAACAGGCGCGGTAATTGGATACGCGAGCCCGATATTGACGCTTCCTACCGGCGATTGAGCGAACAGGGCTTCATGGCGGGAAACGATATGGAAACGGCAGCCAAAGCCCAAAGGCCGTCTGAAAACCTGCCACTGTACCAAATCGCCTATATTTTCTACCGCGACGAATATACGCAGGATAAAGAGTTCAGGTCAATCCGGCCGAGGCGGTAGAAGCAGAAACAGACTTCGTACACACCGTCTTCGCTTTGTACCGGACGGCAGGCTACGGCTTGTCCGACCAGCCCTTTGCCGATGCGTACCTGCCGACCCGGCAGGCTGATGTGGCCGTTGGTGTCCGTTTTGCGCACCAAGTCTCCCGGCAGGTATTCGACCGGTGCCAAGTGTTCGGGAAATTCCCTCGGGCTGCTGCGGTAGTGTTGCGAAGGGGTGTCCAGTCCCAGTGCTTCATGCGGCCTTTCGTGGTTGTAGCAGTGCCGCCAGCTGTCAAATGCCTGCTGTGCCTGCATTAGTCCGCCAAAGGTTCTGCCTTTGAGCACTTCGGCTTTCAGGCTGCGGTGGAAACGTTCGTCTTTGCCGTTGGTCTGCGGGTGCAGCGGACGGCTGCGGCCGGGACGGATACCCAGTCGGATAAGCCATGCGGCCAGGCGGGTCAGTCCGCCTTGCGCGCTGTCGCCCCGGGGTGCGCCGTTGTCGGTGTTGATTCTGTCGGGCAGTCCGTATTGTCTGAATGCTTCGGTCAATGCTGCCTGTACGCCTTCCCTGTGCTCGTTTGCCGGGGCGCGCAGGATGATGTTGTAGCGCGATCGGTCGTCGATAACGGTCAGCGGGTGGCAGCGGCCGCCGTCGGTGGCGAAATGGCCTTTGGAATCCATCTGCCACAATGCGTTGGGGTAGGGATGCCCGAAACGCTGCCGGTTGTGTGCCGCATGGGTGTTTTCGTGAATGATGCGTCCGTTGCGGTGCAGTATGGAGGTGATGGTGCTGGGGGCGATGTGTATGCCGTGCTCGCGCTGCAGTATGCGGGCGATTTTGCGGCCGCCCCATGCGGGATGTTCGTCGCGTACGGCGAGTACCTGCTGTTCGGTTTGGTTGCCTGTCTGCTTCGGGCTGTTGTGCGGACGGCGGGATTGTTCTTGGGTGCTGTCGCGTTTGAGCCATTTGTAGGCGGTTTTGCGGCTGATGCCGAATTGTCGGCACAGACGGCTGATGTTGCGGTCGGGTTGTCGGGCTAGGGTTAAAAATTCCTGTCGTTCTCGGGACACGGTGGTTTCTCTCCAAGGCATGGTAGGGATTCCGTCTGTTGGGACGGGGGAAGTGTTACCTATGTCTTCGTACGGGTGTTACCTTTGTGTCCGGTCTGTACACGCGCGGGGGAGGGAGTTTGGTGCGCGACGGGGTTGGCGGTTTCAAAAACGGTATCCCGGCGTAGGCGTAGGCAGCATTTCGGGTTTTAGTTTGGCCGACACTGCTTTGAGGCCGTCTGAAACGGGTTTCAGAAGGCCTCTTTGTCAGGCCGGTCTCGTCTACACATCTGCCTTTGCGGTGTCCGCCAAAATAACTCTCGTCCAACTCAATTGAGCCGTCAAAAACCGTATCGGCTTCCAGTGAAAGATGATGGCTGATGACTTCGCGAATCTTGCGGTAAAACAGCACTGCCGAATTAGGGTGGATGCCCAATAAATCAGCTGCTGAACGGGCAGTAACTTCGAGTACAAAAAACTGAAGCAGTTTCTTTTGAATACTCTTTTTTAGTTTACAACGGGTTATCTTCATTTTTGCAGTCTAACATGACTGCTTATCTAGTACAGCCCCAAAAGGAAACCACCATGACCACCCCCTCCGTATCTGCCCCCGAACAAACCAACGTCGGCATCATCGGCCTCAGCGCGGGCGGCGGCTGGGCATCGATGGCGCACTACCCCTCACTCTCCCGCCTGCCCGAACTGTTCGCCATCAAAGGCCTCACCGCCGGCAGCACCGCTTCTGCCAAACTCGCCGCCGAAAAATACCGCGTGCCGTTTTACAGCGACACCCCCGCCGAACTCGCCGCCCGCGACGACATCGGCCTCATCGTCGTCGCCGTCAGCCTCCCCCAACATCAAGCCCTTATCGAACAAATCGCCCCCTACGGCAAAGCCATCTACTGCGAATGGCCGCTCGGCACCACGCCCGAACAGTCCCGCGCCCTGCAACAAACCGCCGAAAAATACGGCTGCCGCACCTTCATCGGCCTGCAAGCCCCCACCTCCCCCTACGTGCGCAAAATCAAAGCCCTGCTCGACGACCCCGCAACCGGCCGCCTGCTCAGCTGCACCGTGCGCGGCAGCAACCCCGCAGGCGGTGCCCTCATCGACCCGCGCTATCTCTATGCCCAGCAACATGAAAACGGCGTCAACACCCTCACCATCCCGTTCGCCCACATGCTCGCCGCCCTCAACCTGCTGACCGGCCACCCGCCCCTCGAACGCGCCCTCACCGCCTGCCTCCACCCCCAAGTGCGCCGCAAAGACAACGGCCAAACCCTCCGCCGCACCGCCACCGACCACGTCCTCTACCAAGCCCGCCACACCAACGGCGCGCTCACAGACGTGGTTTACCTCGGCGGCGGCAGCGGGCTGGCCATGCAAATCGAATGCGAACACCTCAGCCTCGTCATCACCGCCAACAGCGGCCACATCCAATACGAACCGCTCACCATCGAAATCATCCGCGAAGGCCAAAGCCAAACCCTGCCGCCCCACAGCACCCCCGCCGAATGCCTGGTCGAAACCTATCGCGCCGTGTGGCACGACCTGCACCACGGCACACACACCGTCCCCGACTTTGCCTACGCCGCCGAACACCAGCAGCGCGTGTTCGATTTGGCGGCAAATCCGCAGCCGTAGGGAGTGCGGCTTTGCCACGCACACGGTTTAACCCGTTTAAAGGCTACCTGAAAAGGCCGTCTGAAAGCGCAGCTTCGGCGCAGCCAAAACCCGCCAACCCGTTTTCAGGTAGCCTCCCCCACCCATACAGAGAGACCCACCATGTCCTGCGAACACCTCGTCATGCAATACAGCACATTCAGCAAACAGAAAAACGACGCGCTCAAAGAGCCGATGTTTTTCGGCCAGCCGGTCAACGTCGCCCGCTACGACCAGCAGAAATTTGAAGTGTTTGAAAAGCTGATTGAAAAACAGCTTTCCTTCTTCTGGCGGCCGGAAGAAATCGACGTATCGCGCGACCGCATCGACTACGCCAATCTGCCCGAGCATGAAAAACACATTTTCATCAGCAACTTAAAATACCAAACCCTGCTCGATTCCATTCAAGGCCGCAGCCCCAATGTCGCGCTGCTGCCCTTGGTGTCGATTCCCGAATTGGAAACATGGATTGAAACGTGGAGCTTTTCCGAAACCATCCACTCGCGCAGCTACACCCACATCATCCGCAACATCGTCAACGACCCGTCTGTCGTGTTCGACGACATCGTGCAAAACGAATACATCATCGCCCGCGCCGAAGACATCGCCTGCTACTACGACGATTTGATCGAATACACCCAGTATTACAACCTCTTGGGCGAGGGCGTGCACCAAGTCGGCGGCAAAACCGTGGTCGTGAAACTGCGCGAATTGAAGAAAAAACTCTATCTCTGCCTGATGTGCGTGAACGTGCTCGAAGCCATCCGTTTTTACGTTTCCTTCGCCTGCTCGTTTGCCTTTGCCGAGCGCGAGCTGATGGAGGGCAACGCCAAAATCATCAAACTCATCGCCCGCGACGAAGCCCTGCACCTTACCAGCACGCAGCATATGCTCAACCTGATGCGCGCCGGTGCCGACGATCCTGAAATGGCGGAAATCGCCGTCGAATTGCAGGACGAATGTTTCAAACTCTTCAAAAAAGCGGCGGAGCAGGAAAAAGAATGGGCTGCCTATCTGTTTAAAGACGGTTCGATGATCGGTTTGAACAAGGAAATTCTGGCGCAATACGTCGAATACATCACCAACCTGCGTATGCAGGCGGTCGGTCTGCCTGCCGGATTCGAAGGCGCCACCCAAAACCCGATTCCGTGGATTAACGCGTGGCTGTCGTCCGACAACGTGCAGGTCGCGCCGCAGGAAGTGGAAATTTCTTCTTACTTAATCGGTCAAATTGATTCGGAAGTCAGCGCGGACGATTTGGGCGATTTCGAACTGTAAACCGCGTTTCAGACGGCCTTTGGGCGTAACCGACCGTCTGAAAATCTCTTTTCAATCCTCAAGGTATAACCAAAAATGAAGATTTATGGCGACATTGCGGTAAAAGCAGCTGAATCATATTCTAAATATGAAGATATGGAACAAGCTTGGACGGAGATTGCGGCATCATTTCCCATCAAGGAGTCAATTAGAAAAAAAGGATGCCCAAAGAATGCATTTTTGGGATTGTGTCGTGCGGGGTTGGTTAAAGGAATCAACCCGGAAAAAGTCAAAACCAAACATTCCAAAAACGGAGAATATGCCGTTGCAGCGGTCAGCCTTTTAAAAAATGATCCCGAATGGGCAAATCAGAAAAAATCCGTTTTTTGGCGCGAAATTGTGGGTAATGAAAAAAAATATAACAGCCAGCTTCATGTCGTTTTGGCCTTGTGGGAAAAAGGCTTGATTATTTGAATTTATATATTTAAGGCCGTCTGAAACATTGTTCAGACGGCCTCTATGCCCTAAAACACACATGGCACTCATCAGCACACACGACAAAACTTTCGAGCTGCAAGACGGCGAAACGCTCTTGGAGGGCTTGGAGCGCACCGGCCACGAGGTCGAATACCAGTGCCGCAGCGGCTATTGTGGCTCGTGCCGCGTCAAAATCCTCAGCGGCCGCGTGTCTTACGACAATTTCCCGCTGGCTTTCGTCGCGCCCGGCGAAATCCTGCCCTGCTGCTGCCGCGTGAGCGAAGACATCAAAATCGACTGCCGCGAGCGCGTGAAAGAGCCGGATTTGTTTGCGTCCGATTTGTTCGGCGTCGACACGCTTTAAAACTTGCGCGCCCGTTTTGCGGCCGCTATAATGCCGCTCTTTGCAACCTTGTCTGCCGCACCCGCATGGCGGCAGACTGTTTTTAAACCGTAAGGAGATAACATGCGTCATTACGAGATCGTGTTTATCGTTCATCCCGATCAAAGCGAGCAGGTGCCCGCCATGGTTGAACGCTACAAAGCACTGGTAACCGAAAACAACGGTGTCATTCACCGTTTGGAAGACTGGGGTCGCCGCCAACTGGCTTACCCGATCAACAAAATCCACAAAGCGCACTATGTACTGATGAACGTCGAAACCACTCCGGCCGTTATTGAAGAGCTGGAAACCGGTTTCCGCTTCAATGATGCCGTTCTGCGCCATCTGACCATCCAAACCAAACACGCAGTGACCGAAGCCTCTCCGATGATGAAGGAAGAGAAATCGAAAAATCTGCTGAATCCCCAGCAGGAAACTGCCGAAGCGTAATTGGACAACCTCCTGATCCTTACCGCCCGCATCGCCAAATGCGGTGCGCTGCGTTATACGCCTGCGGGTGTACCTGTGTTGGATTTGCTGCTCGAACACAAATCAATGCAGAGCGAAAACAACCGTCCGTGTACGGTGCGCTTGGAAATCCAGGCCAAAATCGTCGGTAAGGACGCTTTGATATGGCAGCATCGGGAAAACAGCACGGTTCAAGTCGGCGGCTTTATTGCCGCCAAGAGCCAGCGCCATCCCAAACCGATACTGCGGATACAGAACATTCAAGAATATAAAGGTTAAAACGACATGGCTCGTCAAACATTCAAACGTAGAAAATTCTGCCGTTTCACGGCTGAAAAAATCCAAGAAGTCGATTACAAACAGGTCGATCTGCTGAAAGACTTCATTACCGAAAACGGCAAAATCATCCCTGCCCGCATTACCGGTACCAAAGCGCACTACCAGCGCCAGCTGGCGGTTGCCGTAAAACGCGCGCGCTTCTTGGCGCTGCTGCCTTACACCGACCAACACAAATAATTTTGGAGCGTAAATCATGCAAATTATTCTGTTAGAAAAAATCGGCGGTTTGGGCAACTTGGGCGACATCGTTACCGTTAAAAACGGCTATGCCCGCAACTTCCTGATTCCCCAAGGTAAAGCGAAACGCGCAACCGAAGCCAACAAAGCCGAATTTGAAACCCGCCGTGCCGAACTGGAAGCACGTCAAGCCGAAATCCTGGCTGATGCGCAGGCACGCAGGGAAAAACTGGACGGACAAACCATTACCATCGCGCAGAAAGCCGGTGTCGACGGCCGTCTGTTCGGCTCGGTTACCAATGCCGACATCGCTGCTGCCATCGTTGCTGCCGGTGTGGAGGCTGTAAAAGCCAATGTCCGTTTGCCCGAAGGCCCGTTCAAAGCCGTTGGCGAATATGAAGTAGAAGTGGCTTTGCACACCGACGCCGTTGCCAAAATTACTGTTGCCGTCGTTGCTGCTGCCGAATAATCTTTTGGCAGCCTGCAATCAGGCATACTGGAAACCGCATCCCTTACCGGATGCGGTTTTTGTTTCCTTCGGAGTTATCAAAAGGGGCTGTACTAGATAAGCAGTCATGTTAGACTGAAAAAATGAAGATAACCCGTTGTAAACTAAAAAAGAGTATTCAAAAGAAACTGCTTCAGTTTTTTGTACTCGAAGTTACTGCCCGTTCGGCTGCTGATTTATTGGGCATCCACCCTAATTCGGCAGTGCTGTTTTACCGCAAGATTCGCGAAGTCATCAGCCATCATCTTTCATTGGAAGCCGATACGGTTTTTGGCGGCTCAATTGAGTTGGACGAGAGTTATTTTGGCGGACGGGCGAATATCAAACGGCATCTGGGGAAAGTGATGTCCGGCTGTTTGTCTTTTGAGCAGGCTTTGTTGGATATTTTTTATTTTGTTTGACTATATTTGCAGATTAGCGGTTTTCACTCTGTTGAAACTACTCTTTTAAACGTTGGCCGACGCTGTATTTAAGTGGCAAACTGCGTGCGTTGCTGCGTACACACCCTACATACGACGCGAAAAGGCCGTCTGAAATCCAAATTCGGATTTCAGACGGCCTTTTTTCTCTGCATCAGGCACGGATGCGGCGCAATACTTCTTCTTTGCCGATGAGTGCCAGCACGGCATCGACCGACGGGGTTTTGGCTGTGCCGCATACGGCCAGGCGCAGCGGCATGCCGAGTTTGCCCATTTTGATGCCTTCTTCGTCGCAGAAGGGTTTGAACAGGGCGTGGATGGCTTCGGCTGTCCACTCGTTTAAGGCTTCGAGGCGGTCGGCAAAGCGCAGCATGCGGGCGGGAGCTTCTTCGTCCCAGTGTTTTTGTACGTCGGCTTCGGCGGGCGTTTGTTTTTGGTAGAAATACAGGCATTCGTCGGCGAGCGTGTTCAAATCTTGGGCGCGGTCTTTGACGAGGGCAAGTACGTCTTCCAGATTCGGCGCGGCGGTGTCGGCGATGCCGCGTATGGCCAAACGCTCTTTCAAAAGCGCGGCCAGTTTGCCGTTGGGCGTGATTTTGATGTGTTCGCCGTTGATCCAGTAGAGTTTTTTCAAATCCATGCGGCTGGGCGAAGCGGATACGTCTTTCAGGTCAAACCATTCAACAAACTGCTGCATGGTGAAAAATTCGTCGTCGCCGTGCGCCCAACCGAGCCGCGCGAGGTAGTTGAGCATGGCTTCGGGCAGGATGCCCATGGCGTCAAACTCGGTAATCGCTACGGTGTCGCCGCTGCGTTTGGAGATTTTGCGGCCTTGTTCGTTGAGTATCATCGGCAGGTGGCCGTATTCGGGCAGCGTGGCGCCGACGGCTTTTAAGATGTTGATTTGCTTGGGCGTGTTGTTGACGTGGTCGTCGCCGCGTATCACATGGGTGATGCCCATGTCGAAGTCGTCCACCACCACGCAGAAGTTGTAAGTGGGCGTGCCGTCGGCGCGGGCGATGATGAGGTCGTCGAGCGCTTCGTTGGGAATGGTGATATCGCCTTTGACCAAGTCGCGCCAATGGGTTGCGCCCTCCAGCGGCATTTTGAAGCGCACAACAGGCTCGCGGCCTTCGGGTACCGGCGGCAATACTTTGCCTTCTTCCGGCCGCCAGCGGCGGTCGTAAGTGGCCGTGCCTTCTTTTTCGGCTTTTTCGCGCATGGCTTCGAGTTCTTCTTTGCTGCAATAGCAGTAGTAGGCATGGCCTTGTTCGAGCAGTTGGGCGATGACTTCTTTATAGCGGTCGAAGCGGCGGGTTTGGTACACGACGTTGTCGGCGTTGTCGTAGTTGAGGCCGACCCAGTTCATGCCGTCGAGAATGATGTTGACGGATTCGGCGGTGGAGCGGGCGAGGTCGGTGTCTTCGATGCGCAGCAGGAATTCGCCTTTGTGGTAGCGGGCAAACGCCCATGAAAACAGGGCGGTGCGTACGCCGCCAATGTGCAAATAGCCGGTGGGGCTGGGGGCAAAACGGGTTTTGACGGTCATGATGTCTCCGATGATGGGGAATGGGTTTGGGGTTTCAGACGGCCTTTTGCCTTGGAATACCGGATAGAGGCCGTCTGAAAGGCAAAAACGGCTTTTCAGACGGCCTCAAAATAAGGATGCGTTGCCGCTTTCCAAGTTCAACAGTGCCTGCTTGCGCGGTAGGCCGCCCGCGTAGCCGGTAAGCCTGCCGCTGCTGCCGATTACGCGGTGGCAGGGAACGATAATGGAAATTTTGTTGGCACCGTTGGCGGCGGCAACGGCGCGGACGGCTTTTGCATTGCCGAAGATTTCCGCCTGCGCTTTGTAGCTGCGGGTTTGGCCGTAGGGAATGTCGAGCAGGATGCGCCAAACCTGTTTTTGAAACGACGTTCCGACCAAATCAAGCGGCAGGTCGAACTGCTGCCGCGAACCGGCGAAATATTCGTCTAACCGGCGGCGCAAGGCGGCTGCGGCTTCGTTTTCTACGGCGGTAATAGCGGACGGGCGGTAATGCGCGTTCAGGGCGCGTAATTCCCTGTCCAGCGTTTTTTGGTCGGTGAATTCGAGCAGGCACAGGCCGTGCGGCGAAAAGACGGCAGCCATTTCACCCAGCGGTGTGTCGATTTCCACGCGGTTGAGTGTGATGCCGTGTGCGGCGTAATCGGTTTCAGCCATTTTCTTGTTCTCCGCTTTGTCCGTCGGTGTCGATTTCCATCTGCCGCGTCTGCCGCCATGCGGCCAAGCAGCTCTCATAGGCTGCCAGCGGCACGCGCACGGTGAGGCGGCAGTCGAGCTGCAAATCCTGCGCGACGATTTCGGCCTGATGTTGTTTGGCAATGCGTACGGCGTCGTTTAAGTGCGGGTAGCCGCAGCGCAGAAAAACGGTTTTTTCAATATTTTTTTCAATAATCTCCGCCGCTTTCAGGGCTTCGGCGGCCGCGGTTTTATAGGCGTGAATCAGGCCGGGCACGCCGAGCAGGGTGCCGCCGAAATAGCGTACGACGATAATCAGCGTGTCGGTTACGGCAAAGGAGTCGATTTGCCCGAGTATCGGCCGGCCGGCACTGCCCGACGGTTCGCCGTCGTCGTTGGCGCGAAATTGCAGGCCGTCCGTACCCAAGCGGTAGGCATAGCACCAATGCCGCGCTTTGTGGTGCGCCTGCCGCTGCCGTTCGACATGGTTTTTCACATCTTCCGCGCTGCGCACGGGATAGGCATAGGCGATGAAGCGGCTGCCTTTGTCTTTGAACTCGGCTTCGACGGGTGCGGCAAGGGTTTGATAGGTGGCGGGAGACATGGTTTCAGACGGCCTTATAAAGCGGACGGATTATTGCCGGAATAAGCCTGCCAACAATCCGAGAGGCCGTCTGAAAGCCGGAAAACGTTTTCAGACGGCCTAGAAATGCCGGATATGCGGATAAATCAGGCTTTCAGCGCGGCGGTCAGTTCCGGGACGATTTCGAACAAATCGCCGACGATGCCGTAATCGGCGACATTGAAAATCGCCGCTTCGGGGTCTTTATTGATAGCGACCACGGTTTTGCTGTCCTGCATGCCGGCAACGTGTTGAATTGCGCCGGAAATGCCGACAGCAATATAAAGCTCCGGCGCGACGACTTTGCCGGTCTGCCCCACTTGGTAATCGTTCGGCGCGTATTCGGCATCCACCGCCGCACGCGATGCGCCGACGGCTGCACCCAAGGCATCGGCCAGCGGCAGAATCAACGCATCGAAATTTTCTTTGCTGCCCAATCCTTTGCCGCCGGACACTACGACTTTGGCCTGCGTCAGCTCGGGGCGTTCCAGCTGCGGCAGTTCGCGGCCGATAAAACGGCTCAGATTCTGCGCGGGCGTGGCGGGTACCGCGGCAATTTGCGCGTTGCCGCCGCTGCCTGCGGCCTCAAAGGCGGTAGTGCGGAAGGTCAGAACCAGTTTGGCTTCTGTGCATTTCAAGGTTACCAGCGCGTTACCCGCATAAATCAGGCGGACGAAGGTATCGGCGTCGACGATCTCCACCAAGTCGGAAACCTGCGGACAATCGAGCAACGCGGCGATGCGCGGCATCAGGTTTTTACCGAAGGCGTCGGCAGCGGCGGTGAGGTAGCGGTATTCCGCAGCCAGCGATACGGCCAGCGGTGCCAGTTCTTCGGCCAAGCCGTCGGCGTAATGCGGCGCATCGGCGGTCAGCACTTTGGCTACGCCCTCAAGCCGTGCGGCCTGCGCGGCAATGTTTTCCACGCCGCTGCCGGCAACCAGCAGATGCACTTCGCCGAGTTTGGCGGCGGCGGTAACGGCGTGCAGCGTGGCGGGATTTAGGGTTTGGCCGTCGTGTTCGGCAATCACTAAAACGTTCATCTTTATCCTCCTCAAACCGCTTTGGCAGCTTTCAGTTTTTCCACCAATTCGGCAACGCTGCCGACTTTTTCGCCTGCCTGCCGCGCTTTCGGCTCGGCATAGCGCACGGCCTGCAAACGCAAAGCGGTGGACACGCCCAATTCTTCCGGCGTGGTTTTTTCCAGCGGTTTTTTCTTGGCCTGCATAATCTGCGGCAGTTTGACGTAGCGCGGCTCGTTCAGGCGCAGGTCGGCACTGATAACGGCGGGCAGCTTCAGGGCAACGGTTTCCGAACCGCCGTCGATTTCGCGGGTAACAAGGGCTTCGTTGCCCTCGATAAGCACTTTTCCGGCAAACGTGCCCTGCGGCGCGTTTAACAGCGCGGCGAGCATTTGTGCGGTTTGGTTAGCATCGTCGTCGATGGCCTGTTTGCCCAGCAGCAGGATTTGCGGCTGCTCTTTATCCGCCACCGCTTTCAGCAGCTTTGCCACTACCAGCGGCTCCAAAGCGACCTCGGTTTCAACATGGACGGCGCGGTCGGCACCCATTGCCAAAGCGGTGCGCAGGGTCTCTTCGCATTTTTTGCCGCCCAGCGACACGGCGACAATTTCGCCGATTTTGCCCGCTTCTTTCAGGCGGACGGCTTCTTCCACGGCGATTTCGTCAAACGGGTTCATCGACATTTTCACATTATCGATGTCCACATCCGATCCGTCGCTTTTCACACGGACTTTGACGTTGTAGTCCACCACCCTTTTTACCGCAACCAATGCTTTCATTTTTCCTCTCCCTGGCAACCTGTCTGCTGCGCCGCCATACATTCCAACAATAAACGATAAACTTCTTCTGTCTCCGGCATTTGGCCGACGCCGCCGATATTGCGCGCTTTGGCCGACTGTTGGACACCGGTTTTCTGCGGGTCGGTGTCGGTATAAATGCCGACCAGAGGCTTGTCCAACGCGTTGGCCAGATGCAGCAGGCCGGTATCCACACCCGCCACGCATTGCGCACCGTCGAGCAGTGCGGCCGCCTGCAATAAATTCATTTTTTCACACACTCGGACATAAGGCAGGCCGTCGGCCAATTTCTGCGCCCGCGCCAATTCTTGTGCATTGCCCCACAGCAGATAAACGGTATAACCGCCCAATTCGTGCAGCTTCGCCATCAGTTCACGCCAGTTTCCCTGCCGCCATAATTTGCTGTCGCGGCTGGTGGCATGAAGGGCAACGCAATAAGGATGGTTCGGATTCGGCAAACGGATATTTTCCGGTACAAGCGCGCCGAAAGACATTTCAGACGGCATCTCATAAGCGAAGGCTTGGGCAAACAACAAGCGGTTGCGCAATACGGCATCCTGCCCTTTTTGCACGAAAAAAGTCTGTGTATAAAAAAATGCCGCCAAACTTTCGCGCGCGCTGTGTTTATCCAAACCTTTAACCGGCACTCCGGCCATCTTCGCAGGCAACACGCTTTTCAGCAAACCCTGGCTGTCGAGGGCAAAATCAAAACGCTCCTGCCGCAAACTGTCTTTCAGACGGCCTATCGCCTGCCAAGTCGCCCGTTTTGCCAATTCTTTGCGCCAACGCCGCCAGCTCAAAGTATGGACTTTGCACACGAAAGGATGCAGGCGGGCAATATCGGCAAAACCCTCCTCGCAAAGCCAGTGCAGTTCGACATCGGGGCGCATGCACGCCAAATCGCTGACGGCGGGCAGAGTGTGTATCAAATCGCCCATGCTCGACAGGCGCACCAGTAGGACTTTCATGGATTTTCAGGAATCTGCTCGCAAGGCAGTTTTGCGTATTTCACATTACATGTTTCACGTGAAACACAATTAATTATTTGATTTTAAATATTGTTTTATTTTTTCGGCGTTCGGCAGCAATAATGCGCCCGCCGCCTGCATTTCCTGCCGCGCCAAAGCAACGGTTTCTTCGGCGATGCCGCGACAGGCTGCTTCGTTGACGATAACCTGCCAGTCTCCGCCACGGCAGAGTTGCAGCACGGTATGTTTGACGCAGTAGTCGGTGGCCAGTCCGCCCACCAAAACAAAACGGGCATTTTGCGCATGCAGCCATTCGATCAGGCCGGTGCTCAACCGTTCTTCGATGTCGTGATAACACGCGCCGTAGGGGTGCAGCTCGGGATCGACGCCCTTCCATACGCAGAAATCGTAGCCGTCCAATGCGGGCAGGCCGTCGAGCAGGGCGTAACCTTCGCTGCCGATTACGGCGTGGGCAACCCAAGTCAAATCCGCGTTTTTCAAACCGGTCGGCTGCAACATATCCACAGGATTATCCACAAGCCATTTTGCCTGCGGGCTGTGTGCGTCTTTGGTCATTACCCGCAGATCCGCCAAGGCCGCCTGTGCGTTCAATTCCGCTGCGATGGCGTCGCCGCCTGCTACGGGAAGCTCCGCCGGACAAAGCGGGGTAAAGGTTTTCTGCGCATCGACGTCTATCGAAATAATCATGGCGTCCCGCCTTAACGTTTACAAACAGGGCGGCATTATAGCAAAACCGCCCCTGCCCCGTGCTACAATCCGCACAACTTTTCAACACAGTTATCCACAATGCGCCACACCATCGAAACCATAGGCCGCGTCGTTTCCCCCTATACGCAGAAATTCGGCATTGCCCGCCAGCCCGGGCTGGTTCCGGCGGCGGAAGTCCGCATTGTTTTAGACCCGCGTTTCAACGAAGACTCGGTGCGCGGGCTGGAAAATTTCGGCTATATCTGGCTGCATTTCATTTTCCACGGCGTGTTAGACGAAGGCTGGTCGCCGCTGGTGCGGCCGCCGCGTTTGGGCGGCAAACGGAAAATGGGCGTGTTCGCCACCCGCAGCCCGCACCGGCCGAACCATCTCGGCCTGTCGCTGCTGAAACTGGAAGACATTGACTGCGCTGGCGGCATCAGCATCCGTTGCAGCGGCGCAGATTTGCTCGACGGCACGCCGGTGGTCGACATCAAACCCTATATTCCCTTTGTCGAAGCCAAACCCGACGCGGCGGCCGGTTTCGCCGTCGAAACGCCGCCGCTGCTCGATGTGGTTTGGCAAACCGACGCGGCAGATCTTTCAGACGGCTTCAAAAGCCTGATCGGGCAATCCGTCGCCCAAGACCCGCGCCCCGCCTATCAGGACATTCCCGAACGGGTTTATGTAATGGAAATCGCCGGGCTGGCGGTGAAATTCCGCATAAACGGGCACACGGCGGTGATTCTGTCGGCAGAGGCCGTCTGAAAACGGGTTTCAGACGGCCTCCGTCATGCTCAAACAGTTCAAGCGGCCGCAACCGGGCGGCAGGCAACCATATAGTTCACATCCACCTTATCGCTTAAAAAATAACGCTGCAATAGCGGGTTGTAACCCAAACCCCTGCTGTCGGCCACATCCAACCCGGCCTGGCGGCACATCCGCGCCAGCTCGGCGGGCGTGATGAACTTTTGCCAGTCGTGCGTGCCTTTGGGCACGATGTTCAAAATGTATTCCGCCCCCAAAATCGCGTGCAGATAAGATTTCGCGTTGCGGTTGATGGTGGAGAAAAACACCATTCCGTCAGGCTTGGCCAGCTTGGCGCAGGCACGGATCACCGAAGCGGGATCGGGAACGTGCTCCATCATTTCCATGCAGGTCACTACGTCGTAGGCGTGTGGCGTTTCCGCTGCCAAATCTTCGACACTGACGCAGCGGTAGGACAAATTGTCCAACTGCTGCGCCTGCGCGTGGTAATGCGCGGTTTCCAGCGATTTTTCCGCCAAATCGATGCCCAGCACTTCGACCGCGCCGCGTTTGGCGATGCTCTCGCTCAAAATGCCGCCGCCGCAGCCGACATCCAGCACCTTTTTTCCCGCCAGATCGGCAAAACCGTCGATATAGTCGAGCCGGAAGGGATTGATGTCGTGCAGCGGCTTGAACTCACCCTCGGTGTCCCACCATTTTTCCGCCAACCGGCTGAATTTGTCGATTTCGCCGTGATCCACGTTCGGCTTTTGCGCGTCCTGATTCATGCTTTCCTCCACTATAAAGACAATGCGGCGTATTTTAGCCGAAACCGCCCGAGGCGGACGGAAAAAGGCCGTCTGAAACCTTTTCAGACGGCCTGTATGCTTTCAACTTATTTCCACTCGGTACACAAAATATTCGATTCGCTGCACGAAAGCGCATTGCTTTCCTCTTCGCGGCAAGACTGTTTTGCTGCCGCCATCGCTGCCGCTTTGACACGGTTGCGTGATTCGTAACGCTGGCCGTTGACATAAATGCCGCATTCGTAAACCACATTGGTGAGTCGGGCTTTGCCGTCGGCAAAATCGGCGGCGGTCGGTGCCACCAGTCTGGGCGGGGCAGAACCGTTTGTCTGTTCTCCGGCGGGTGCTGCGGGTCGGGCGGATATGCCGGCCTGCCGTTCCAATTCGGCGATGCGCTGTTTCATGGCGGCGATTTCGGCTTCCAAACGGCCGATGCGGCTGTTGTCGGCGGCGCAGGACAAAGCGGCGGCGGCAGATAAAAGCGCGGCCAAAAGCGTTTTTTTCATAATTCTCTCCAATCCCGGAAAACAAAGCCGCGCTCGCGGCAACAGGCGCGGATTATATCGGATTCAGGCCGTCTGAAAGCCTGTTTTTTTACCGTTCGCAAACGGGTTTTGCCGCTTTTGCCTTTTCAGACGGCCTGACCCTTTTGAGGCCGTCTGAAAACGCGGTTGAGCCAAACCACAAACCAAAAAATTAAATATATAAAAAGACGATTTGGATGATGCGCCGCCTCTTTTGTGGATAAACCGGTTTTTCCTTTTTCTTTCAATATTTACCGGCAGATAAAAACCTGCGTAAAACGCATCTTTGTGTTTTGGGAAAAATGTGGATGTTTTTCAGACGGCCTTTCTGTTTTGTGGACAGTTTTTCTTTATCCACTGCCTCCCGCTTTTTTTTCCGTCTCTAAAAAGGCCGTCTGAAAAGATTGCGAAAATCTATTGATGCCGCTGCTGCCGCAAAGAGCGCTTTGCCGTATCATGCGACGGCTTTTCAATAAGGAAAAAACCATGTTGCAGAGAACCCTGGCCAAATCCGTCAGCGCCACCGGCGTCGGCCTGCATTCGGGCGAGCGCGTGACGCTCACCCTGCATCCCGCTGCGGAAAACGAGGGCATTATGTTCCGCCGCAGCGACCTGGCGGGCGAACAGGGCGAAATCGTCAAACTCACGCCCTACCTTATCAACGACACCCGCCTGTCGTCCACCGTCGTCACCGAAAACGGCGTGCGCATCGGCACGATAGAACACATCATGTCGGCGCTGGCGGCCTACGGCATCGACAATGTCCTGATTGAGCTGGACGCGCCGGAAATCCCGATTATGGACGGTTCCAGCCTGCCCTTCATTTATCTTTTGCAGGATGCGGGCATCGTCGATCAGAAAGCGCAGAAGCGTTTTTTGAAAATCGTCAAACCTGTTGCCGTTGAAACCGAAGGCAAGCGCGTGGCCTTCACGCCTTACAACGGATTCAAAGTCAGCCTCACCATCGAGTTCGACCACCCCGTGTTCAACCGCAGCGCGCCCACTTTTGAAATCGACTTCGCCGGCCAGTCCTATATCGACGAAATCGCCCGCGCCCGTACCTTCGGCTTTATGCACGAAGTGGAAATGATGCGCTCGCACGGCCTCGGCCTCGGCGGCAACCTGTCCAACGCCATCGTGATCGACGACACCGACGTGCTCAACCCCGAAGGCCTGCGTTACCCCGACGAATTCGTCCGCCACAAAATCCTCGATGCCATCGGCGACCTCTACATCGCCGGCCATCCCATCATCGGCGCGTTCGAGGGCTACAAATCCGGCCACGCCGTCAACAATGCCCTGCTGCGCGCTCTCTTTGCCGACGAAAGCGCCTACGAATGGGCGGAATTTCCCGACAACACCGGCCTGCCGCCCGCCTTTTTCCGTGTTGACGGACAAGAGCCGTAAAACATTTCCCGCCGTCTGAAAACAAAGTTTCAACAAAGTGAAAACGCGGTGGGAAACGCCGCATTTGTCCACCGCAATCTTAGGCCGTCTGAAAAGCATCCCCTGCCGTCCACAGAGAGAAAAACATCTGTCCGCAGCTTTTCAGACGGCCTGAAACCTTGTTTCCGATAAGAAAAACAGAGTTATCCACACAACCGTCAGCCCTTCATCAAAAATATCATTTTATAAACCGTATTTTAATAAAGCGGCTTCGATATTTTTCCCGCAGCACCGGAAATTGGCGCTTGCGCCGCCATTCGGGTAAAGTGGCGGCCGTTTCCATCCCTGAAAAAAGGCAGAAAAATGAAAGGCGACATAGGCGTCATCGGCCTGGCCGTTATGGGTCAGAACCTCATCCTCAACATGAACGACAAAGGCTACAAAGTCGTGGCCTACAACCGCACCGTGTCCAAAGTGGACGACTTCCTCAACGGCGCGGCGAAAAACACCGCAATCATCGGCGCATACAGCATCGAAGACTTGGTTGGAAAACTGGAAAAACCACGAAAAATCATGCTGATGGTACGCGCCGGACAAGTTGTTGACGACTTTATCGCCCAACTGCTGCCCCACCTCGACGCAGGCGACATCATCATCGACGGCGGCAACGCAAATTACCCCGACACCACCCGCCGCACGCACGAATTGGCGGAAAAAGGCATCCTCTTTATCGGCACCGGCGTTTCCGGCGGCGAAGAAGGAGCGCGCCACGGCCCTTCCATCATGCCCGGCGGCAACAAAGCCGCTTGGCCGCACGTCAAACCCATTTTGCAGGCCATCGCCGCCAAAACGCCCGAAGGCGAACCCTGCTGCGACTGGGTCGGCAACGACGGTGCCGGACACTTCGTCAAAATGGTGCACAACGGCATCGAATACGGCGACATGCAGCTCATCTGCGAAGCCTACCAATTCATGAAAGACGGCTTGGGCATGAGCGCCGCCGAAATGCAGCAGACCTTCGCCGCCTGGAACCAAAGCGAACTCAACAGCTACCTGATTGAAATCACCGCCGACATCCTCGGCCACCAAGACAGCGACGGCCTGCCCCTGATCGACAAAATCCTCGACACCGCCGGCCAAAAAGGCACCGGCAAATGGACGGGCATCAACGCCCTCGACCTCGGCATCCCCCTCACCCTGATTACCGAAGCCGTTTTCGCCCGCTGCGTCTCCGCCGTCAAAGGCCAGCGCGAAATCGCCGCCGCCCTTTTCGGCCGCAGCGTGCAGAAAATCGACGGCAGCCGCAGCGAATGGCTCGAAGCCCTGCGTCTCGCCCTGCTCGCCTCCAAAATCATCTCCTACGCCCAAGGCTTCATGCTTATCCGCGAAGCGGGCGAAACCCACGGCTGGAACCTCGATTACGGCAACACCGCCCTCCTGTGGCGCGAAGGCTGCATCATCCGCAGCGCGTTTTTGGGCAACATCCGCGACGCCTACCGCGCCGATCCCGATTTAATCTTCCTCGGCAGCGACCCCTACTTCCGCGCCATCCTGCAAAACGCCCTGCCCGCTTGGCGCAAAGTCGCCGCCAAAGCCATCGAAAGCGGCCTGCCCATGCCCTGCACCGCCGCCGCCCTCACCTTCCTCGACGGCTACACCACCGCGCGCCTGCCCGCCAACCTGTTGCAGGCGCAGCGCGATTATTTCGGCGCCCACACCTACGAGCGCACCGACCGCCCGCGCGGCGAGTTTTTCCACACCAACTGGACAGGCAGCGGCGGCGACACCGCGTCTACCACTTACGACGTGTAAAACAAGGCCGTCTGAAAGCGCAGTTTTAATAAACAGAGGCCGTCTGAAACTCTTTTCAGACGGCCTTTTGCCCGTTTTATCAATAAAACCGGCGGCACCCCCGCGCAGCGCCCCGAAAATCTCCCGCAGAATGCAGGAAGGGGGTGGCGGTACTCGGCTTGCGAAGCGGTTTTTTGCCAAAAACACCGCCGCAAGACCGAGTACCGACACCCCCGTAAGAAGAGCAATACAAAAAACGGCTAGAAAAACATAAAAAACACATCCAAAAACAACTAGAACACGCTCAGGCAGAAATCTCTCGTCATCACCAAATTGAGTTCTATATTGAACACCTTCATAAAGCATTTATTCAAATGATTACCTCTCAAACAGCCTTTGCCTCAGTGCAGCGCGATATGGATAAACACAAAACCACCGCAGAACTATTGAACAGGGCAAACGAAGAATTTATGGAACGCTTCTCCGCAGACTTTCCGGATTTCGCCAGAAAAAGGGAAGAGATGCAAAAAAATTCCACAATGGATATGTGCAACATAATATTGCTGGCTATATGAATAAATCACCGGAAGAACAATATGAATTTTCGTTGATGATGGCAGACAAGATGATTGGGTTGGACGAGCTTTATAAAACACCCGATGGCAAACAATATCTTGATGAATTCTTCAAGGGTAAAAATATTGACCTTAGCAAAAAACCGGCTGATATGCCTTTGTCCGATTTCTTAGGAAAAGAATTGGAACAAGGACATATTAAGGTAGATTTAACTGAGGTAATATTAGATGCAGGCAATAAAGCATACGGAAAGGTTAATACTCCCCAAGCGAAAAAAATGGCTGCACTTACATCTAGTAATATGGAACACAAAAAACTACAACCCACACCGAATTTGTCAGATGTTCGTAGCCAGCAAGATACGATTGAGGAAAACCAAAGAAACTCTCAGCAATATCAGATGTAAAAACAGTGCCCAATGGGCACTGTTTATATTGATGATGTTTTAATCATAGGTATTCATCAAAAACACTACGTCCAGCCTTGCGGTCAGCTTCACGTTTTTTTGCGGTTTGACGAGCAGCACGTTCAACATTAGCTTCCCACTCTTTGCTTCCAACAGCAGGCTTTCTCTTCGCCTGTTTCGCAACCCGTTTCCCACTTTGTCTTACCCCATTTTTAGCAGCACCTTTGCGCCCAACTTTAACCAAAGATTCCTGTGCCCTGCCATTCAAATACTCATAACGTCCCGTGCTGTCATAACCTATTTGGCTGTACAACTTGGCATCCGCTGCGCTTATGCCTTTCTCCCCCAATTCATACGCGGATGCTGCCATTGGTGCTGCGAGCAAGGTTGTTATCATTGCAATTTGTAAGATTTTGTTGGTTTTCATGTTTTTATCCATAAAAAGTTGTTAAAAAATACCTTCCAAATCAATGAAAAGCGTTAAAATTAGGGGCTGTACTAGATAAGCAGTCATGTCAGACTGCAAAAATGAAGATAACCCGTTGTAAACTAAAAAAGAGTATTCAAAAGAAACTGCTTCAGTTTTTTTCCGCCAAAATAACTCTCGTCCAACTCAATTGAGCCGTCAAAAACCGTATCGGCTTCCAGTGAAAGATGATGGCTGATGACTTCGCGAATCTTGCGGTAAAACAGCACTGCCGAATTAGGGTGGATGCCCAATAAATCAGCTGCTGAACGGGCAGTAACTTCGAGTACAAAAAACTGAAGCAGTTTCTTTTGAATACTCTTTTTTAGTTTACAACGGGTTATCTTCATTTTTGCAGTCTGACATGACTGCTTATCTAGTACAGCCCCATATTTTTTTTTGCGGTTTTATATTCGGCGTCTGTTTTGCTCCATCAACACTAAGCTTTTTTGGTCTCAGGCATCCGCAAGCAGTTTGCCCCGCAGCGAGAAAGTGAAGGCTTCGGTAATTTCGATATCGACCATTTCGTTAATCAGATCGGGGCTGCCGGTAAAGTTGACAACGCGGTTATTGGCCGTGCGCGCCTGTAATTGGTCAGGGTCTTTTTTCGACACACCTTCAACCAAGCAGCGCTGCACGGTGCCTATCATGGTTTGGTTGATGCGTGCGGTTTCGGCTTCGATAACTTCGTTCAGTGCTTCGAGACGGCGCACTTTTTCTTCATGCGGGGTGTCGTCGTGCAGACTCGCCGCCGGTGTGCCCGGGCGGGGGCTGTAGATAAAGACAAAGCTCAAATCAAAGGCGATGTCTTTTACCAGTTTCAGGGTCTGCTCGAATTCGCGCTCGGTTTCACTAGGAAAGCCGACAATAAAATCGCTGCTCAGGCACAAGTCGGGACGGATGGCGCGCAGTTTGCGGATGATGGATTTGTATTCAAGGGCGGTATAGCCGCGTTTCATGGCCGAAAGGACGCGGTCTGAACCGCTTTGGATCGGCAGGTGCAGATGGGAAACGAGTTTGGGCAGGTCGCGGTAGCATTCGATGATGGCATCGGAAAATTCGCGCGGGTGGCTGGTGGTAAAGCGGATACGATCGATACCGGGGATTTCATGGACAATGCGCAGCAGGGTGGCGAAATCGCAGATGCCGCCGTCGTCCATCAGGCCGCGGTAGGCGTTAACGTTTTGTCCCAACAGATTGATTTCTTTTACG
This sequence comes from Neisseria sp. KEM232, assembly GCF_002237445.1. Classification (NCBI taxonomy): domain Bacteria; kingdom Pseudomonadati; phylum Pseudomonadota; class Betaproteobacteria; order Neisseriales; family Neisseriaceae; genus Neisseria; species Neisseria sp. KEM232. The sequence continues at coordinate 2,233,408 of NZ_CP022527.1, read as the reverse complement.
CCTTGTTGTGCCAAGCCTGCGATTTCGGCGAGCACGTCGGCAAGCGGTCGGGAAAATTCTTCGCCGCGCGTGTAGGGAACAACGCAGAAGGAGCAATACTTGGAGCAGCCTTCCATGATGGAGATAAATGCGGCGCCGCCGTCCACACGGGCGGGGGGAAGATGGTCGAATTTTTCGATTTCGGGAAATGAAATATCGACCTGCGGGCGGCCGGTGTGTTTTTTATCGTCAATCAGCTTGGGCAGGCGGTGTAAAGTTTGCGGGCCGAACACCACATCAACAAAAGGAGCGCGCTTCACAATCGCTTCCCCTTCCTGAGAAGCAACGCAACCGGCCACGCCGATAATCAAATCGGGATTTTTGTCTTTGAGCGGACGAACACGTCCCAAATCGGAAAAAACTTTTTCCTGCGCCTTCTCCCGAACGGAACAGGTGTTAAACAAAATAATGTCCGCCTCATCAGGTTCGGATACTTGCTCGATACCTCCATGCTCTTCTTCCAAAACGGAAAGCATTTTTTCGCTGTCGTATTCGTTCATTTGGCAGCCGAAGGTGCGGATAAAGACTTTTTTCATGGTGTGGTTCTTTCTCAGGTTGCCCGTAATTGCGGGGCTGATTGTTGTAAAAAGCGGCGGATTATAGAGTATTTTCCAAAAAAAATAAAATTAAATCACGCAATTACGATTTATAGTGAGTCGAAAAAAAAGGGGGCTGTACTAGATAAGCCCTAAATTTCACACCACCGGCGCAGCACTTTAAGCTGCTCGGAGGGTGTGCCAAAGTTAAAACGGAACTCGCATTCTTTCAAGAAAAGCGGGAAAGATTTACGGTCGATTCCATTGTATTTGCGCAGTACGCGCTTTGCCTGATTCCAGAAATTTTCAATGCCGTTGATATGGTTCTGTCTGTCGGCAAACAGCTTGCTGTGATTAATTACCAAAAACAGCTGGAACAATATTCAGAAATGCCAAAGGTTTACTTGGATGAAACGGGTTTTGATACTTTCTATTACCGCCCGTATGCCTATGCCTTGAGGGGACAGATTGTCAAAGCGCGGATTTCCGGCAAACGCTATGAAAGAATGTCATTGGTTGCCGCCCGTGCGGATGGGAAACTGATTGCGCCGATGGTTTACAAAGGCACGATGGAAAGCAGCTTGTTTGAAGCGTGGTTTGGGCAGTTTCTGTTGAAGGAACTTAAAGAGCCTTCGGTCATTATTATGGATAACGCCCGTTTTCACAGGATGGCGGTACTGCGTGAAATGTAGAAAATCCTAGCGTTGTTTACAGTATTCCAAGGACAATACTGTCATGAACATGCACAAAAACACCCGCCTTACCCCGCACCACCGCCAAGCCATTTGGACGGCTTACACGCAGGAAAAAGAAAGCGTTATCTCACTTGCCCGCCGCTACATGGTCAGCCGGCCCACTATCTACCGCATACTCAAAGCCGCGCGCGGCAGGCTGCTCGTGCCGCAAAACAGTACCAACAACCGCTTCAAGCAGGCGTATTACGGAATGCGGCGCTTGGCGTGCCATCCAAGAGAAACTCAAAAAGCAGGCCAAACGCTACAACAAGTCCTATCCCGGCGAAATGGTGCATGTCGATACCAAACGGCTGCCGCTGCTCAAAGGACAAAAAGCCACCGATAAGCGCGATTACCTGTTTGTTGCCATTGACAATTTCTCCCGGTGTCTTATACAACTCTTCCTGTCGTTCTCGGGACACGGTGGTTTCTCTCCAAGGCATGGTAGGGATTCCGTCTGTTGGGACGGGGGAAGTGTTACCTATGTCTTCGTACGGGTGTTACCTTTGTGTCCGGTCTGTACACGCGCGGGGGAGGGAGTTTGGTGCGCGACGGGGTTGGCGGTTTCAAAAACGGTATCCCGGCGTAGGCGTAGGCAGCATTTCGGGTTTTAGTTTGGCCGACACTGCTTTGAGGCCGTCTGAAAAGGGTTTCAGACGGCCTCTGTGTCAGGCCGCGTCGAGCAGCCAGCGGCGGAGTTTGTCTTCGTCTTCTATATAAAGAAGGGCGGTTTCGGCTGCGGCGGCTTTGAGGGTGAGGGCGGTTTGGTGCAGGATGCCGTGGCGGAAGTAGTGGATTTGCCAGATGTCGTCGGGGCGGCTGTCGGCGAGGAGGGCGGCAAGGTTGGTGCAGGCGCGGCCGTTGACGGCGGTGATTTTGTCCTGCGGGCAGAGGGCGGCGTTTTCGGCGCTGCCGCCGTTGAGGATGTGGGTGAGGATGGCGTGGTCGGTTTTTTGCGTGAAACGGGCGCCGAGGTCGGCGGCGGGTTCGGGCGGGGCGATGGGTGCGCCGATAAGGCCACCGCCGTGGCTGCGGGGCAGAGGGGCGTATTGCAGGCCGATGCCGACGGTGTGCAGGCAGTCGGCGAGGGGGAGTTCGTCTGTGGTGTATAAGGCCGTCTGAAAGAAGGCGGCGAGGTTAAGGCCGGTGATTTGTTGGCAGCGGGTTTGCCATTGTTGTTCTTCTATGCCGCGTTGGGTGGCGAGCCAGTCGCGGTAGAGTTGTTGCATGACGGTGTCGAGGGAGTGGGCGCCGCTGCTTTTTTGCCGGATGAGGAGGTCGAGGCAGAGGGCGGCGAGGGCGCCTTGCTGGTAGTAGCTGACGAGGGCGTTGGGGGCGTTTTCGTCGGCTTTGTAGTATTTGTGCCAGGCGGTGTAGGAGGATTGGGCTAGGGTTTGTTTCAGACGGCCTTTGTTTTGGCGTACGCGGGTGATGTTTTTGGCCAGGAGGGTGAGGTATTTTTCGGGGGTGATGACGTGGCTGCGGGCGAGGATGAGGTCGTCGTAGTAGGCGGTGATGCCTTCGAATGCCCAGAGTTGTTCGGTGTGGTTTTCGCGGTCGAGGTCGTAGGGGGCGAAGGCGGCGGGTTTGACGGATTTGACGTTCCAAGCGTGGAAGTATTCGTGCGAAAAGAGGCCGAGCAGTTCGGTGTAGGCGGGGGCGGCCTCGCCCATGCCGTGCGGCGGCAGGCTGTTGCGGTCGGCGTGCAGGGCGGTGCTGCTGCGGTGTTCGAGGCCGCCGTAGATGTTGTCGCCGAGGTGGAGGAGGAAGAGGTATTCGGCAAACGGGGCAGGCGCGGGGAAGAGGGCGAGTTGGGTTTCGCAGATGCGTTGCATGTCGTCGCGCAGGCGTCGGCGGTCGAAGTCGGAATAATGGCCGCTGAGGGCGATGCGGTGGGGGATGCCGTGTGCTTGGAATGCGATGGTTTCGATGTGTCCGAGTTCGACGGGGTGGTCGATGAGTTCGCCGTAGGAGGCCGTCTGAAAGGTGTTTGCGCCGACGGCGGGCAGGGTGGTGGCGGTCTGCCAGTCTGCGGGCAGGTTTTGTAGGACGAGGGTTTGGGTTTCGTTCAGACGGCCTTCGAGGGCGAAAAGGAGGCAGGCACCGTCGAAGAAGCCGCGTTCGGCGGTGAGGTAGGAGGCGCGCACGGAGAGGTCGTAGGCGTAGACGGTGTAGCGGATGCACCACTCGCCGGCGAGTGGTTCGGTCTGCCAGGTGTTTTTGGCGGTTTGCCGCAGGGCGGCGGGGCGGCCGTTGTGTTCGGCGTGGATTTCGACGATGTGGCGGGCGAAATCGCGTATGGTGTAGCTGCCGGGCACCCAGTTGGCGAGTTTTAACACGGCGGATGTGGCGGCGTTTTGGGTGAAGGTGAGGGTGATGTGCCAGTAATGGGCTTTGGGTTCGGGGCTGAGGGTGTGGGTAATCATGATGAAAATTTAATGGCTCAATAGGATTGGGCAATGTTAAAAATTAATTGATTGGTGTCAAATCATAAATTAGTTAAAATCTATAACCTTGTAAAGTGTATGGAAATTTAGTGTAAAGATTGCCGCTTTACCTTGACGGGCGGGCTTTCTTTTCCGCTTTCCGGCCATTATGGCAGCGTGCAAACGGGCTGCCAAGCGGCGGATTCTCTGTATGCTTGGTTCGGCAAAACGGCCGTCTGAAAAAGGCGGCCGCAGCAAATTGATGGAAAAACGGCTTTGCGCGGCGGGTTTCGGCGTGCCGCAGAATCGACCGGATTTATTTTCCGTGTTTAATGGAGACTTTCATGGAAGCGCAAACTTATAACTACAAAGTGGTGCGGCAGTTCGCCGTCATGACTGTAGTTTGGGGGATTGTGGGTATGCTGGTCGGCGTGATCGCCGCCGCGCAGCTTTTCTGGCCCGCACTCAATCTGTCTGAAATCGGCCCGTGGTTCCACTTCGGCCGCATCCGTCCGCTGCATACCAATGCGGTGATTTTCGCCTTCGGCGGCTGCGGTCTGATCGGTACGTCTTACTATGTGGTGCAGCGTACCTGCAACACCCGTCTCTTCGGCGGCTGGCTGCCCGCATTCACGTTTTGGGGCTGGCAGGCCGTGATTTTGGCCGCTGCCGTCAGCTTTCCTATGGGCTGGACGCAGGGTAAGGAATACGCCGAGCTGGAATGGCCGGTCGATATTCTGATTACGCTGGTGTGGGTGGCTTATGCCGTGGTGTTCTTCGGTACTATCGCCAAACGCAAAATCAAGCATATCTATGTGGCAAACTGGTTCTACGGCGGCTTTATTCTCGCCGTTGCCCTCTTGCATATCGTCAACAACCTCAGCCTGCCGGTCGGCCCGATGAAATCGTATCCGATTTATTCCGGCGCCATCGATGCGATGGTGCAGTGGTGGTACGGCCATAACGCCGTGGGCTTCTTCCTGACCGCAGGCTTCCTCGGCATGATGTACTACTTCGTGCCCAAGCAGGCCGGTCGTCCCGTTTATTCCTACCGTCTCTCCGTCGTGCACTTCTGGGCGCTGATTTTCACCTATATGTGGGCGGGTCCGCACCATCTGCACTACACCGCGCTGCCCGACTGGACGCAGTCTGTCGGCATGGTTTTGTCGCTGATTCTCTTTGCACCCTCTTGGGGCGGCATGATCAACGGCATCATGACCCTCTCCGGCGCGTGGGGCAAACTGCGCACCGACCCGATTCTGAAATTCCTCATCGTTTCCCTGTCCTTCTACGGTATGTCCACCTTTGAAGGCCCGATGATGTCGATCAAAACCGTCAACGCTCTGAGCCACTACACCGACTGGACAGTCGGCCACGTACACGCCGGCGCGCTCGGCTGGGTGGGCTTCGTTACCATCGGTTCGGTCTACTACATGATTCCCCGCCTGTTCGGCCAAAAAGAAATGTACAGCACCAAACTCATCGACGCGCACTTCTGGATTGCCACCATCGGCGTCGTCCTCTATATCGCCTCGATGTGGATTGCCGGTGTGATGCAGGGACTGATGTGGGGCGCGCTCAACGAAGACGGCACGCTGACCTTCGCCTTTGTCGAGGGCGTGAAAGAAAGCATGCGCTTTTATGTCATCCGTTTTTCAGGCGGCCTCCTTTACCTGAGCGGCATGTGCATCATGGGCTACAACGTTTACCGTACCATCATGAACGGCAAACCGGTTGAAGCGGAAATTCCCGCCGTGGCCGAAACGCAGCACCATTAATATAAGAAAGACGGGCTACCAAAAATGAAACTGCAACAACTAGTCGAAGAAAAAGTCGGCGTCCTCATCGTGTTTACCCTGCTGGTGGTCAGCGTGGGTCTGCTGATCGAAGTCGTCCCACTGTTCTTCTCTCCGGCGGTTACCAAACCGATCGAAGGAGTCAAACCCTACAACGCCCTGCAAGTGGCCGGCCGCGACATCTACGTGCGTGAAGGCTGCTACAACTGCCACTCGCAGATGATCCGTCCCTTCCGTGCCGAAACCGAACGCTACGGCCACTACTCCGTGGCCGGAGAATCGGTTTACGACCGGCCCTTCCAATGGGGTTCCAAACGCACAGGTCCCGATTTGGCGCGTGTCGGCGGCCGCTATTCCGACGAATGGCACCGCATCCACCTGCTGAACCCACGCGACGTCGTGCCCGAGTCCAATATGCCCGCCTTCCCCTGGCTGGCGCGCAACAAAGTCGATCCGGCTCAGGTTGTCGCCCACATGAAAGGCCTGAAAGCTTTGGGCACACCCTACACCGACGAAGAAATTGCCAAAGCTCCCGAAGAGCTGAAAGACAAATCCGAATTGGAAGCGGTAATCGCCTACCTGCAGGGTTTGGGCTTGGCCTTGAAAAACGTAAGGTAACACCATGGACGTTAACTGGGCGCGCAGTCTGTTTACCGTAGCGGTATTCGTCAGCTTCATGCTGGTTCTGTACATCGTTCTGAACAAGCGCAATAAAACGAACTACGACGAAGCGTCGCACAGCATCATCGACGACGACGACACCCCGCACGGTAACGACAACGACAGTCCCGTCCGTTAACCCGTGGCACGGAGCTAAAAACAATGAACACAACATCCCATTTCACCAGTGATTTCTGGAACTACTACATCATCGGCATCATCGTCCTCAGCTTTATCGGCCTGATCTGGCTTCTGCTGTCGCAGAACAAAGTCAAGCCCCTGCCCAAAGGCGAAGACGTCAAAACCACCGGCCACGACTGGGACGGCATCGAGGAATACAACAACCCCATGCCCCGCTGGTGGTTCTACCTCTACATCCTCACCTGGCTGTTCGGCATCGGCTACCTCGCCCTCTACCCCGGCCTCGGCGACTTCAAAGGCCTGCGCAACTGGACCAGCGTCGGCGAATACCGCGCCGAAGTGGACGCGGCCAAAGCCAAATACGGCACCATCTATGCCAAATACGGCAAAATGTCCGTAGAAGACACCGCCAAACAGCCCGAAGCCCGCACCATCGGCAAAAACCTGTTCGACACCTACTGCATCCAGTGTCACGGCTCCGATGCTAAAGGCTCGCGCGGCTTCCCCAACCTCACCGACGCCGACTGGCTCTACGGCGGCACTCCGGAAAAAATCCAGGAAACCATCACCAAAGGCCGCACCGGCATCATGGCCTCCTGGGGGCCCAAACTCGGTGAAGAAGGCGTGAAAGACGTTGCCAACTACGTCCTCTCCCTGTCCAAACCGGAAGAGCAATACGACGCCGAACGCGCCGAACGCGGCAAAGTCCTGTTCAACGGCCCGCCCGCAAACTGCTTTACCTGCCACGGCGACAAAGGCCAGGGCGTCCGCGGCCTCGGCCCCAACCTCACCGACGATGTATGGCTGTGGGGCGGCACCCAGAAAGCCATTATCGAAACCGTTACCAACGGCCACCACAACCAAATGCCGGCTTGGGAAGGCTTCCTCGATAAAGATAAAATCCACCTGCTGACCGCCTACGTTTGGGGCTTGTCGCACAAAGACGGTAAAGCGCTGAAAACCGACAGCGAAAACGAACTGGGCAAAAAAGCCGCCGCAGTGGCCGCAGCCGAGCCGAAAAAAGCCGAGCCCGCCCCTGCTCCTGCCGCAGCCGCTCCCGAAGCCGCCGCTTCCGCTCCTGCCTCAGAAAGCAAACCCGCGGAAACCGCCGCCGCCAAACCCGGACAGGCCGCCGCGCCTGCGGCCGACGGCAAAAAAGTGTTCGACGGCCTGTGCTTCGGCTGCCACGGCGCGAACTCCGCCATTCCCGACACCCCGCGCATCACCCACAAAGACGAATGGGCGCCGCGCATCAAAAAAGGCAAAGACACCCTGTTCAAACACGCCATCGAAGGCTTCACCGACAAAGGCATGATGCCCGCCAAAGGCGGCAACACCGCCCTCTCCGACGACGAAGTCAAAGCGGCCGTGGTCTACATGGTGAACGAATCCGGCGGCAAGTTCTAAACACCGTCCGAGTGCAAATAAAAAAAGGTATGCGGCCAACGCATACCTTTTTCTGCTTTGAGGCCGTCTGAAAAGTCCAAAACGGCTTTTTCAGACGGCCTTTTCGCGTCGTATAGTGAGCCAAAATAAAAAAGGGGCTTAGGAAGCAAAAATCATTTTAAAGGATCATTCCGCAACATTTTCAGCAGTACTTTGTACAAATCATCATGCCTGTGATTGAAGCGAAATTCAGTTTCTTTCAGATGCAAGTAAAACGTATGTTTTGCTACACCATGTTGTGTATCAGACGGTGTTTTGCATAACTCCAAAACGACTCAATACCGTTAATATGTTGCGCTACACGAGCAAACTCATTGGAGCTGGACTAGATCGTACAGCTCGCGGGAGAAATCGTCAATGGCAACAAACAGGTAATCGCGCTTATCGGTGGCTTTTTGTCCTTTTATAGTGAGCCAAAATAAAAAATCTACGGCGTTGCTGCGCCTTGCCGTATTACCCATACTGTCTGCGGCTTGCTGCCTTGTATCTTTTTTATTTTGGCTCACTATAGCAGCGGCAGCCGTTTGGTATCGACGTGCACCATTTCGCTGGGATAGGGCTTGTTGTAGCGTTTGGCCTGCTTTTTGAATTTCTCTTGGATGGCACGTTCCACTTTGGCCAAGCGGCGTATTCCGTAATACGCTTGTTTGAAGCGGTTGTTGGTGCTGTTTTGCGGCACGAGCAATTTAATCCGTGCGGCTTTGAGGATGCGGTAGATAGTGGGCCGGCTGACCATGTAGCGGCGGGCAAGTGAGATAACGCTTTCTTTTTCCTGCGTGTAAGCCGTCCAAATGGCTTGGCGGTGGTGCGGGGTAAGGCGGGTGTTTTTGTGTATGTTCATGACAGTATTGTCCTTGGAATACTGTAAACAACGCTAGGATTTTCTACAACTGTGAGCCAAAATGAAAAGATACCAAGCAGCAATGCCATAGATTTTTGTGTGGGCTCACAATTAGTTAAAAATTGCGGCGGATTGTATCCAAAGAGCGGATGGCATGCGGCAAAATTCCGCGTTTTGGCAAGCGAAACAAAACGGCGGCTGCCAAACGGACGCCGCCTATTTTTCCACCAAAAAACGCCCTACCCCGCCTGTTCCACAGCCAATCTGATATGCGGTTTCGTCCCTTCTTTTGTCTGCTCCTTCTGCAACGCTTCCGACAGCAGCCCCAAATCCGCGAGTTGTTCCTGAGTCAGCAGATTGCTCCAATCGCCCTTTTTATACCACTCTTCTCCGTCCAATTCGCACGGATGCTGGATACGCTCGCAACCGTTTCCGCACTGCAAATCGTCTGCCGAACAATACTTGTCACATCCCCAGCATATACGCTCGGGGCGCTTGGGATGAATGGGAAATTTTTTGGCCATTTGAACCTCCTGCAAAAAACAGGCGGATGATACGCCTGTTTTTCGAGCACTCCCAATCAAATTTTCTTTTTCAGCCCGTCTATTTTTTGGCGGCGGGAGCGGGCCGCGGCAGATGTGGAGTAGAGACAGGCGGCGTGCAGGGGCAGGGACGCATTCCCGTAACCGTGGACGGCACCGAGCAGGCGATTACCGTGTGGCGCGGCTACGCGGGCGCGAACAACCGCAACTATGTCGACCCCAACATCATCAGCAGCGTCTATGTCGAAAAAGGCCCCTCCCTCAGCCGCGACGTGAAAAGCGGCATCGGCGGTTCGGTGGCCATGAAAACCATCGATGCCGACGATATTGTCCCCGATGGGCAGAAATACGGCCTCGAAGTCAAAGTCGAAACCTCCAATAATTCCATCAGACAGCGCAAAAACGTTTACGAAGATTCGGTTGACTACCGCACCCTGCCCGAGCCCGCCTACGCCACCGGCGGCATCTGGCGTGCCATGCTCGACGGCTCCGACCGCGTAGATCAGCGTTTTTCCGGCCGCAACAAATTCTTCAAAGACAAAGCTTACCGCATCGCCGCCGCCACCAAACAGGACAACTTCGATGCCATGCTTGCCTACGCCTACCGCAGCAAAGGCAATTATTTTTCCGGCAAAAAAGGCGCGGAACGCTACGGCTACATCGGGCCGTGGACGCAGGAAACCCTAGACAAGCTCAAACGCCTCCAAGAAGAAGCCGCTGCAAGAGGAGAAAAGTTTTGGGGAAGCGAAAACATGCTCGGCTCACCCAATATCGCCCGAGTCGGCCTGTTTTTCCACCCCGGCGGCGAAGTTTCCAACACCTCGCTCGAAACCGAATCATGGATAGGCAAAACCACCTTCCGCCTGCCGCACCGCCAAACCCTCAAACTCGGCCTGCGGCGCACCAACACCACCTTCGGCGACGTCATGCCCTCACGCATCATCGGCCCCATCAGCAGCAAAGCCGAAGACCTCAACAAAATCGCCGAATGGCCGCGCTCGTGGGTGAAACAGAATTCCGCCAACATCGATTACACCTTCAAACCCGAAAACAGCCGCTGGATCGATTTCACCGCAACCCTATGGACAACCCGCACCAAATCCAAAACCAACACCGCCGGCGGCGCACCCGGCGACACCTTATATGAAGACAATGAATTCCAACGCCGCTACGACAGCGAAATCGGTTTGTGGCAATCCCTGATGCAGCAATGGCCGCATTTGAGCCCCAGCGAACGGCAGGACTTGATTGATGCCGGATACAGCCCCGACAAAAAGCCCAAAGTCGATCCCACCACACCCAACACCGACGGCAGGTTCAATACCGTTCAAGGCCAAGCCTATTACGCCAAAAACGACCGCAACGGCTTCACTTTCTCCAACCGCATGAAACTGCATCCCAAGCTGGATTTGACCGTGATGGGCGACTACCAATACGAAAAACTGCGTTCGCGCGACGAATATTCCGACGAACTGCGCTGGATGGGCATGGACAAATACAAAGACGAAATTACCAACAATACTATCCGTGCTAACTATGAATTAAGCCGTTTCGGCTACCCGCGCAACGGGCGGCGGCACGAAGCCAATTTGGGCTTCAATTTTCATTTTAAGCCTACAAACTGGCTGGACTTGACTGCGGGGGTGAGATATACGCATTTCAGCATTAACGATGACGGCAGGGTTGCCAAAGAAGGTTTGACCGTTTTCGGGTATCCGATACCGATAAACAGAGGCCAGGGAATAGTCTTTACCCGCATTGCCACACCTGAAGAATATGCGGTTTATAAAGCAGCAAAAGCCGTATCCGATGAAACGCTTGATGAGATGTGGAAAAGGCAGGAGTTTGTTCGGGCGGAGACAATTAAAGAGCAGCAGAAATTCCTCAAATTGAACGATCAGGGCGTGCCTTATCTTGTATATGATTCGAGATTTATCAATCCGCAAACAAAAGACAATCCCGATTTTCCCAAATTTGCCTATCACTATACCGAGCCCTATGACAAACCTCTGCCGCCTGTTTTGTATTGGGATAAGGATTCATCAGGCCGTCTGAAACTTGAAAACAACCCCATGCTGAATAATCAGCACAAAGATATTCTGGATGCCGCTGCGGAAAATCCCGCCTACGATCCCAATGACCCTAATAGTCCGAAAACGGCTAAAAAATATATTGTTACGGATAAGTTTGAAAATATAAACAACGCCAGCCAAGCCGAATTAAACCGCATCCGGCATCAAAAAGGCGGCGGCTGGGCACCCGCTTTTTCCGCCACAATAAACCTTACCGACCACGCCCGTGTCTACCTGCGCTATACCGAAACCCTGCGCTATCCCAGTATTTTTGAAGGCACATACGGATTCTCCAACTTTGACGGCGGCTTCAACCGTGCCGGCTGGGGCTGGAAACCCGAACACGCCAAAAACTGGGAAGTCGGCTACATCCATGATTTAACGGGCGCATTCCCCAAAATGCGCCGCGCCGACTTCCGCGTCAACTACTTCCACAACAAAACCAAAAACATCATCGACCGTGATCAATATTTGGAGTTTGAACAGTTTGAAAAACAAGTGAAGACAGGCGTGGAGCTTTCTGCCCGCTTCGACAGCGGCAGAGTATTCGGAAGCTTGGGCGTATTGAGAAATCTTAAAAATGAAATGTGCGATGAGCTGTATGCCATACTGCGGGATGAATCATCAAATTACGACTATTTAAAACCCGGCTCGGGCGGTAAAGCACCTTCTTGCAACCACGGAGGAGTCAGCGATTCGGGTTATCTGGCTTCTGCGCTGCAACCGCGCTGGTCGATTGATGCCGACCTCGGCGCACGTTTCTTCGGCGAAAAACTGGAAACAGGACTGCGCTTCCACTACCACAGCCGCATTAAGAAAAACCGTGATGAGGCATGGGAAAATTACCGCAAAGACCCAAAAGCACTGTATCCCAATTATCAAATCATCGGGCAGGAATGGCAGCCCGTCGCCACATGGGATTTATACCTGCGCTACAAAATCCGCAAAAACATCACCGCCGAACTGGTGGGGACGAATCTGACCGACCGCTATTATCTTGATCCGCTTAGTCCTTCCTACATGCCCGCCCCCGGCCGCACCCTCCGCTTCGGCATCACCGCCAAATGGTAAAGGCCGTTCCCGCGCAGGCGGGAACGGCCTCAAATCGGTTTGAAACCCAAAAGGCCGTCTGAAACCGAAAATCCCGCCGCGCACCTGCCCCCTCTCCTGCGCTCCAGGCGCGGGGGAGGGTTGGGGAGGGGGTAGCAGTTCGCAGAACTGCATTTGGCCGATGTCCTGCAAAAGCTGCCGCAGCGGCGCAAGCCTCCACCCTAACCCTCCCCCGCAAGCGGGAGAGGGAACGCTGTTACCCGATAGGTTTCAGACGGCCTCAAATCAGTTTGAAACCTAAAAGGCCGTCTGAAACCGAAACGCCGCATACCTGACTCCCTCCCCCTCAGGGGCGGGAGAGGGAACGCAGCCCGTAGGTAGTAGGATACCTGTGCCCGAAGGCCGTCTGAAAATCTCGAATCGGGCGTTTCAGACGGCCTTTTGCTGCACAAAGCGCAGGAGGGCGTCGCGGTTGGAGGGGGAGGTGGCTTTTTCGGCGGCTTTTTCGGCGGGCAGCCAGAGGAGGGCGGTGTGTTCGCTCAGGCGGACGGGGGTGTTGCGTGGGATTTGGGCAGAGAAGAGGTGTTCGGTGTTGCGGGTGACGCCTGCGGGGTAGCGGTGGCGCCAGTGGGGGTAGATTTCGTATTCGGTGCTGTATTGCCAGTCGTGCAGGTTTTCGCGTTTAAGGGCGACGCCGGTTTCTTCGTACACTTCGCGCAGGGCGGCGTCGGTGGGGCTTTCGCCTGCTTCGAGGCTGCCGGTGACCGACTGCCAGAAGCCGGCGCGGTCGGCACGTTCGAGCAGCAGGGCGTTGCCGCATCCGTCGTGGAGGACGACGAGCACGGACACGGGGATTTTCGGTGCTTTGGCGGGGCGGTTTTCAGACGGCATGGTTGTTTTCCTGCTGCTTGGTCTGCGCATCGGCCTGTCCGCCTGCGGTGTGAGAGAGGTCGTTGAGGATGCGTACCTCGCGCTGGGGGTAGGGGAAGGAGATGTTTTCTTCTTTGAAGCGCTGCCAGATGTCGAGGCGGATGGCGGAGAAGAGGTCGAGGAAGCCGTTTTCGGGGTCTTTCACCCAAAAGCCCAGCTGCAGGTCGATGCCGTCGGCGGCAAAGCCGGTGAGGTAGGCTTTGGGGCGGCTGCCTTCGCTAGTGTCGATGCGGCTTTGTTTGGCGGCGGCTTCGGTCATGATTTGCATGGCGCGCAGGATGTCGGAGTCGTAGGAGACTTGGATGTCGATGCTCTGGCGCAGGGCTTTGGCGGTGTAGGACTCGTTGATCACCATGTTGGTGATAAAGGTTTCGTTGGGTATCAGCGCTTCCGTGCCCGCGCCGCTGCGCAATACGACGAAGCGGGAGGTGATTTTGGTGACGTAGCCGGTGAAGCTGTTGACGGTGAGGCGGTCGCCGGGGCGGATGGAGCGGTCGCCCAAGATAAGGAAACCGGAGATGTAGTTGCTCGCCACTTTCTGCAAACCGAAACCGATGCCGACGCCGAGCGCGCCGCCGAAGACGGAAAGCACGGTGAGGTCTATGCCCACCAGCGGCAGGGCGATCAGCACGGAGAGGACGATGAGCACGATGCGTACGATGTTGGACAGCATGATGCGCAGGCTCAAATCCAGATGGGTGTTGGCCATCAGCCGCGCCTGCACAAACTGCGCCAGCCACATGGTGAAGACCAATATCACGCCTATCCACAGCAGGCCGGTGCTCACTGTCCACAGGCTCAATTTGGCCGAGCCGACGGAGAAAACCAGCCCCTGCATCCAGCGGATGATGATGTCGTCGATGCCCGACACCCACAGCACGAAGGCGCACCACAAAACGGCGGACAGGCTGCGTTCGAGGCGGTCGCTCCACGGTTTGTCGGGCAGCGCGGCATGGAGCACGGCCATAACGGTGCGGATGGCCACCATCCAGTTGGCGGCCAGAATCAGCAGGCGCAGCCACACGGACGTGTGTCCCGACAGCACCCACACCGCCAGCGCTGCCGCGCCGCCCAGCCACATCAGCACCGGCCACAGGATGCGCCTGCCGATATGGTGCAGCAGCTTGTGTTGTTCCGGGGAGGGGCGGCGTTTGAGCAGCCATTCGGAGAGCTGCCACATTGCCGCCATCAGCGCCAGCGCGATGCCCAGCTCCACCCAGCCCGAGGTCTGGCGGATGCTGCTTTCGAGCAGGTGGGAGGTAAATTCGGACGGGGCGAACAGGCCGGCGAGAAAGCTGTAAAGGCCGTCTGAAAAAGCGGCGGCGGGGAATTGTGCGGTCATGGGCGAAAGTGTGTGTGGTGTGAAAAAGAAGGCGGATTATACGGATTTTGTGCGGCGGCGGCGTATCGGACGGAGGCCGTCTGAAAGGGCGAAACGGGCTTTCAGACGGCCTGAACGGGTTTGGTTTTCATCAGGCGGCGCAGGGTTGGCGCAGCGGATGCCCCGAAGGCCGTCTGAAACCTTATCCGCTTGCGGCCGCGTGCCGCGTTACAGGTTTTTGCGCATCAGTTCGCAGCCGACGGAAACGGAGGGGTTGAGCGGCAGCACGGCTTTGCCCAGTGATTCGTAGCCGTTGAGGCGGTAGAAGCTGACGGAGTTGGTGGAGGCGTAGAGTTTGAGAAAGCCCAGCGAGGCTTGTTCGGCCAGGGTTTCGGCGCGTTGCAGCAGGGCGGTGCCCAGCCCCTGGTTGTGCATGAAGGGGTGGACGTAGAGGGCGTCGAGCTGCGCTTCTTTCAAATCGAGCTGAAAGAAACCCTGTATGTTGCCTTTGAATTCGGCCACCCACAGCTCGCGTTTGGGGTCGGCCAGCGTTTCCAGGTAGCTGTCGGGCGCGAGCAGTTCGCGCCAGGCTTCGAGGACAGTGGCGTCGTAGCTGCTGCGGCAGGTGTATTGGACGGCGTATTCGTGAACGTGGTAGATGTCGGCGCAGTCGGCCGGTGCGGCGGGGCGCAGTACGGTTAGGATGGGCATGACATATCCTGTGGGCGGAACTCGGGTCAAACGGGAAGCGGGCAGGCGGCGATTATAGCGGATAAAGGCACGCCGCCGCCCTACCATGCGGTAAAAGGCCGTCTGAAAAATGTGTAATGCGCTCCCCGCATCGCGGCGAATCCGCGTGCCTGTCGGAAAACGGCAGCCGTGCGTTTTATCGTGCCGGCAGCCGAAACCGCGTGCGGGATGGGGGATACAGTTGCAACACAGAGGCCGTCTGAAAAGCACTTTTCAGACGGCCTCTGTGTTGCACGGAGCAGCGGTTACAGTAGGCTGTGCAGCTTTTGCGCCTGTTGCAGCGCGGTGTCGGCATCGTCGGCAAACACGGTGAAATGTCCCATTTTGCGGCCGGGTCGGGCGGCTTTTTTGCCGTACAGGTGCAGATGGGCGCGCGCGTCGCTTTGCAGCGGCAGCCAATTCGGTTCGCTGCCGTTTTCGCCCCATACGTCGCCCAGAATATTCGCCATGCAGCAGGGCGAAAGCAAACGGGTATCCGCGGGCGGCAGGCCGCACATCAGGCGCACTTGCTGTTGGAACTGGCTGGCGGCGCAGGCGCCGATGGTGTGGTGGCCGGAATTGTGCGGGCGCGGCGCGATTTCGTTGACAACCAGCTTCTGCGTATCGCCGACGACAAACATTTCCACCGCCAACACGCCCACATAATCCAACTCGTCGGCCAGGCGCACGGCCATCTGCTGCGCCTGCTGCTGAATCTCCGCACTCAAACGCGCAGGCACGATGGAATAAGCCAAAATGCCGTTTTCGTGAATATTTTCGGCCGGGTCGTAGGTGCACACGTTTTCGCTGTTCAGACGGCATACGACTACGGAAATTTCGCCGCGCAAATCCACCATTTTTTCCAGCACGCATTCCACGCCGCCCAATTCGGCAAACGCGGCTTTGGCCTCGGCCAGCGTTTTCACGCGGATTTGGCCTTTGCCGTCGTAGCCCAGCGTGGCGGTTTTCAAAATGCCGGGCAGCAGAGCCGCGCTGTTTTCGCTAAGGTCGTCTGAAGATTTCACCGCCTGATACGGCGCGGTTTGCAGACCGGCCGCGCGGATACGCGCTTTTTCCAAAATGCGGTTTTGCGCTACGGCCACGCAGTCGCCGCTTGGCGATACGATTGTATGCCGCGCCAGTTCGCGCATCGCGTCGGCATTGACGTTTTCAAACTCGGTGGTTACGGCGGCGCATTTTGCCAACTCGGCGAGCGCGGCCGCATCGTCAAACGGCGCGCACAAATGGCGGTCGGCAAACGCGGCGGCTGGCGCGTTCGGGTCGGGGTCGAGCACGGTTACGCCGTAGCCCATGGTTTTGGCGGCAGCGGCAAACATACGGCCGAGCTGGCCGCCGCCGAGTATGCCGAGCATGGCGGGAGGGAGGATGGGAGTCGGGTTCATATTGCGTATCTCTTTTGATGGGGCGGGTGCAGGTTGCGGCAATGTTTTCAGACGGCCTCAAGCTGTATTGAGGCCGTCTGAAACTATTTGTCCAGCCCTTCCTGCACCATCTGCGCGGCGCGGATAACGGCGCGGGCTTTATTTTGGGTTTCCTGCCATTCGGCTTCGGGGTCGGAATCGGCCACCACGCCCGCGCCGCTTTGCACGTGCAGCGTGCCGTTTTTAATCACGGCAGTGCGGATGGCGATGGCCAGATCCATGTCGTTGTTGAAGCTCCATACGCCGACTGCGCCGCCGTAGATGCCGCGTTTTTCGGGCTCGAGCTCTTCGATGATTTCCATCGCGCGCACTTTGGGCGCGCCGGAGAGCGTGCCGGCGGGGAAGGTGGCGGCGAGGATGTCGATGTTGCTTACGCCTTCTTTCAGACGGCCTTCGACGTTGGAGACGATGTGCATCACGTGCGAGTATTTTTCGACGGTCATTTTTTCGGTCACGCGCACTTGGCCGGTTTGGCTGATGCGGCCGACGTCGTTGCGGCCGAGGTCGATGAGCATGACGTGTTCGGCGGTTTCTTTGGCGTCGTTCAGCAAATCCTGTTCGTTGGCGGCATCTTCTTCGGGCGTGGTGCCGCGCAGGCGGGTGCCGGCGATGGGGCGGACGATGACTTTGTCTTTTTCGCGGCGCACGAGTATTTCGGGCGATGAGCCGACGATGTGGAAGTCGTCGAAATTGTAATAAAACAGATAGGGTGAGGGGTTGAGCGTGCGCAGGGCGCGGTAGAGCGAGAGCGGGCTGTCGGCAAAGGGCATGCCCATGCGTTGGCTGGGGACGACCTGCATGCAGTCGCCTGCACAGATGTAGTCTTTGATTTTTTCGACACAGGCTTTAAACGGTTCTTGGCCGAAGCTGCTGGCGGCTTCGGTTTTGCCGCTGCCCAGGGAAAGCGGGATGGCGCAGTTTTGCCGCAGCTGGACGCGGATGTCTTCGAGGCGGGCGCGGGCGCGCTCGTATGCGTCGGCCTCGCCCGGGTCGGCGTAAACGATAAGGTGGATTTTGCCGCTGAGGTTGTCGATAACGGCCAACTCTTCGGAGAGCATCATGAGGATGTCAGGCGCGCCGATGCGGTCGGCTTTGACGGGGTGTTTCAGACGGCCTGCGAGGTGTTCGAAGTAATAGACGGTTTCGTAGCCGAAATAGCCGACGAGGCCGCCGGTGAAGCGCGGCAGGCCGGGGATTTCGGGCGTGTGGAAACGCTTGTGGAAGGCTTCGATAAATTCCAGCGGGTTGCCCCTGTGCTGTTCGATAATGACGCCGTCTTCATACAGGCTGATTTCGCGGCCGGAGGCTTTGATGTAGGTGTTCGAGCCGAGGCCGACGAAGGAGTAGCGGCCGAAGCGTTCGCCGCCGACGACGGATTCGAGCAGGTAGGTGTAGGGGCGGTTGGCGAGTTTGAGGTAGATGGACAGCGGGGTATCCAGGTCGGCCAGCAGCTCCTGCACGAGGGGGATGCGGTTGTAGCCGGCGGCGGCTTGGGCGAGGTATTGTTGTTTGCTAATCATGGTTTCAGACGGCCTCTCGGTGTGGCGTTGCGGGGGCGGCGGAAGAAAGAGGCCGTCTGAAAACATTCCGTTCAGACGGCCTCTTTGTCCGCGTCAGACGACGGCTTCTTCTTTTTTCTCTTTCACGCGGGCGATGTTTTCGCGGCTGAGGCCGAACAGTAGCAGCAGCGGGCTGGCGACGAGAACGGAAGAGTAGACGCCGAAGACGATGCCGATGGTGAGCGCCATCGCAAAGCCGTGCAGCGCGGCGCCGCCGAAGAGGAGCATGGAGAGCACCATGGCTTCGGTCGAGCCGTGGGTGATGACGGTGCGGCTCATGGTGGCGGTGATGGCGTTGTCGATAACCTCGGGCACGGTGTGGTCGCGCATGGTGCTTTTGCGGAAGTTTTCGCGGATACGGTCGAACACCACCACCGATTCGTTCACCGAGTAGCCCAAAACGGCCAGCACGCCGGCCAGCACGGTGAGGGAAAATTCCCATTGGAAGAGGGCGAAGCAGCCGAGGATGATGACCACGTCGTGCATATTGGCGATGATGGCCGACACGGCAAAGCGCCACTCGAAACGCATGGAGAGGTAGAGGATGATGCCGACGACGACCATGCCCAGCGCAATCAGGCCGTTGTGCACCAGCTCGTCGCCGACCTGCGGGCCGATGAATTCGACCTGACGCAGCTGCACGGAAGCATCGCTTTTTTTTAGGATGTCCATGGTTTGGTTGGAGAGCTGGGCGGTGGTGGTGCCCGCTTTGTTGGGCAGGCGGATCATCAGGTGGCGGTCGCTGTTGACGGTTTGCACCTGCACGTCGCCCAGATTGAGCGCGTCGAGATCCGTGCGCACTTTGTCGACGTCGGCCGCTTGGGCGTATTCGACTTCCATCACCGTGCCGCCGGTGAATTCCACCGAGAAATTCAAGCCTTTGACGGCAAGGAAAACGACGGCGAGGATAAAGGTGGCAAGCGAGATGAAGGTGGTGAGCTTGCCGTATTTCATAAACGGGATGTCGCGTTTGAAGCGGAACAGTTCCATTGGTTTACTCCTTGTCTGCCGCGGCGGCGGGACAGATGTCGCCGCCGATGGAAATGCTTTGCAGCTTGCGTTTGCGGCCGTACCACAGGTTGACGAACATGCGCGACACGACCACCGACGAGAACATCGAGGTCAGAATGCCCAGACAGTGCACCACGGCGAAGCCGCGCACGGGGCCGGAGCCGAACAGCAGGAGGGCGATACCGGCAATCAGTGAGGTGATGTTGGAATCGACGATGGTGTCCCAGGCGTGTTTGTAGCCTTCGGCAATGGCGGCCTGCGGCTTGACGCCGTCGCGCAATTCTTCTCGGATACGCTCGTTAATCAATACGTTGGAGTCGATGGCCATACCCAGCGTCAGCGCCATGGCGGCGATGCCGGGCAGAGTGAGCGTGGCACCCAGCCAGGAGAGGGCGGCCACCAGAAGCAGCAGGTTGGACACCAGCGCGATCACGGAGAAGAAGCCCATCAGGCGGTAGTAGACCACCATGAACACGGCCACGACGACAAAGCCCCACAGCGTCGAATCCATGCCTTTTTTGATGTTTTCCGCACCGAGCGAGGCGCCGATGGTGCGCTCTTCGACGATTTCCATCGGCGCGGCCAGCGAACCGGCACGCAGCAGCAGGGAAATGTCTTCGGCTTCGGCGCGGCTCATGCTGCCGGAGATAATGGTTTTGCCGTTGGGAATCGGCTCGTTGATAACCGGCGCGGTGACGACTTCGGCCTTGCCCTGTTCCACCAGCACCATCGCCATGCGTTTGCCGACATTGTTGCGGGTGAGGTCGGCGAAGATGGCGGCGCCGGCGTTGTTGAAGCTGACGTTGACGCCGGGCAGGCCGCGGTCGTTTTGCCCGGCCTGCGCGTCGTCGATGTTGTCGCCGGTCAGCTCCACCTGTTTGCTCAGCAGCAGTTGGGCGGGCTGCTCGCCGGCGGTTTTCAGCAGCTCGTAGCCTTCGGGCACATTGCCCTCACGCGCGGCGGCATAGGCGGACTGGTCTTCGTTGACCATGCGCACTTCGAGCGTGGCGGTGCGGCCGATGATGTCTTTGGCCTTGGCAGTGTCCTGCACGCCGGGCAGTTGGACGACGATGCGGTCGGCCCCCGCCTGTTGGATAACCGGCTCGGCCACGCCCAATTCGTTGACGCGGTTGTGCAGGGTGGTGATGTTTTGTTCGACGGCCTGTTTGCGGATGTTGGCCACGGTTTGTTCGGGCAGGGTGAGAATCAGGCGGCTGCCGTCGGAAGTGAGGGTGGCTTCGGGAAACAGGCGTTGCAGCTGCGGCAGGATTTTTTCCAATTCCGCCGCGTCTTGGAAGGGCACGGCCAGGCTGTTGTCGTTGACGGCAATCTGGCCGCTGCGGATTTTCTCTTTGCGCAGTTCGCGGCGGATGTCGCCCGCGTAGCGCTCGAAGGTTTTCTGCATCGCGGCCTTCATGTCCACCTGCATGGTGAAATGCACGCCGCCGCGCAGATCGAGGCCGAGGAACATCGGTTTCGCGCCGATTTTCGCCATCCAGTCGGGCGTGTTGGCGATTTGGTTCAAAGCCGTGATATAGCCTTCGCCCAGCGCGTTTTCAATCACTGAGCGGGCTTTCATCTGCGTTTGCGAGTCTTTGAAACGCACTTTGAGCGAGCCGTCGGCAATAAACATGCCGTCGTCGGCAATGTCCGCCGCTTTGAGCGCTTCGGCAACGCGTGCCTCCGTGCGGCTGTCGATGGCGAGCGACTGGCGGTTGGTGGACACCTGCACCGCCAGCGTGTCGCCGTAGAAATTCGGTATGGTGTAGAGCAGCCCCAGCGCGAGCACGGCTGTGACCAGGAGATATTTCCACAGGGGATAACGGTTCATAATCAAACCTTCAAAGGGAAAACCGTCTGATGCCTGCAATCACAGGCGGCGTTTTCAGACGGCCTTGTCGGAAAGAAACGGCTTATTCGGGGTTTTTCGCGGCCACGGAGTTGCGTTCGACCTGCACTTCGACATTGCGGGCGATTTCCACCGTGAAGAATTTTTCGCCGGTTTTGGTGATTTTGCCGGCAATGCCCGAAGCCAGAAGCACTTTGTCGCCGGCTTTCAATGAGGCCAGCATTTCCTGATGGGCTTTAAATTTCTTCTGCTGCGGCCGCATAATCAGGAAGTAAAACACCACCAGAATCAGCGCGAGGGGTGCAAACTGCATCAGGGCGCCGGGCTGTTGCACGGCATCGGCGGCGTAGGCTAATCCAATCATGGTTCTGTCCTTGTCTCGTGTGGAAAAAACGGCTGCGGCGCAAGCGCCGCGAAAAACGGCATATTCTAAATGGCGCGCGGTTTTTTTCCAAGAATTTTCGCCGCCTGCGCCTTTCAGACGGCCATACGGGCAAAACCGCGCTTGTTGCGGCCGTCTGAAACGGGTATAAACCGCAGCTTTCGTTTTCAGACGGCCTTTTCAGACGGCCTCAGCAAAGGATAACGCCATGAACACCACCTTCCCCGAATTCCTGCAACAACACATCGAGCAACACGGCCTGAGCGCCGAGCTGGGCGGCGTCGTGCAAACCATAGCCGCCGCCTGCGTGAACATCGGCGCACAAGTGCGTCTCGGCGCGCTGGCGGGCGTGCTCGGCACGGCGGGCAGCGGCAACATCCAGGGCGAAGAGCAGAAAAAGCTCGACGTGATTGCCAACAACATCCTGATCGACGCGCTCAAAGCCAACCCTCATGTGGCAGGTCTCGCCAGCGAAGAAGAAGACAGCTTCGTCGCCTGCGCTTCAGACGGCCGCTATCTCGTGCTGTTCGACCCGCTCGACGGCTCGTCCAATATCGACGTCAACATCTCCGTCGGCACGATATTTTCCGTGCTCGCCAAACCCGCAGGCGCGCTCGACACCGCCTCCTTCCTGCAAAGCGGCAGTAAGCAGCTTGCCGCAGGCTATGTGCTCTACGGCCCGCAAACCCAGCTGGTTGTCACCTTCGGCCGCGGCGTCAACGTCTTTACGCTCAACGCCGATAACCAATTCATCCTCACGCAGAGCAATCCGCAAGTGCCGCCGCAGACGAAGGAATTCGCCATCAATGCCTCCAACCGCCGCCACTGGTTCGCCCCCGTGCGGCAATATATCGACGAACTGCTGGCGGGCGAAACCGGGCCGCGCGGCAAAAACTACAATATGCGCTGGGTGGCCAGCATGGTGGCCGAAGTGCACCGCATCCTGATGCGCGGCGGCGTGTTCATGTATCCGCAGGACGCGCGGGACCCGTCCAAGCCCGGCAAACTGCGCCTGATGTACGAAGCCAACCCCATGAGCCTGATTATGCGCGAAGCGGGCGGCGCGGCCTCCGACACCGCGCGGCAGATACTCGACATCGAGCCGCAGGGGCTGCACCAGCGCGTTGCCGTCGTCCTCGGCAGCCGCGACGAAGTGGCCTATGTCGACACCCTGCACGCGCAGTAAACGCGGCGGACAATCTGCCGCGCAGGCTTTTGCCTTGCGTCGGAATACGCACAAGGCTGTCGACCGTTCGCATGTCGGCAGGGCTTATTAACCGCCCCAGCGGTTCGGTGAAAAGTAAAAATAGCGGGCAAGAGGAT
Organism: Neisseria sp. KEM232; assembly: GCF_002237445.1. Lineage (NCBI taxonomy): Bacteria > Pseudomonadati > Pseudomonadota > Betaproteobacteria > Neisseriales > Neisseriaceae > Neisseria > Neisseria sp. KEM232. Next base: position 2,210,579 of record NZ_CP022527.1, on the reverse strand, counting down.
AGTGCAAGATGGAACGGCGCAATTTGTGGCGTGTGGTGAAAACGGCATTTGCAGGCAATCTGTTGGTAGGAGCGGTGTCGAATTTGGTTTTCGCAGCGTTTTTTGACATGGATAAAGCCCTTGTTTTTTTCTGACGGCTCTGCTGCCGTGGAGTCTGTTTAATGCACTGATTTTCTCTCTGACAGCGGCAGTTGCGGCTTGGATGATGTCGGATCAGATATGGCATCCGCGCTGGCACGGCAGGCTGCTTGCCGGTTCTCTGCTGTGGGGATTGACATCCTGTATCGGCGCACTGCCACTGATAAAAAACTGGCTGTCGATGGGAACATGCGGAATGCTGGTTGCATGGTTGTGCATACGGCGCGGTAGGGTATCCTGAAAAACCGTTTTTGTTTTTTTTACGGAACAGTATAAACGTCGCGTAGCTCATCAATAGGCTGTGTCGCGCAGCGGCGCACGCGTTCCCTGCAGTACCCGATACACCCGAAGGCCGTCTGAAAGCGCAATCGTTTTTTCAGATGGCCTTTGTCTGTCCGCGCGGGTTTCCGCAAAACTGCAAACCGTGTGCCGTCGCGCGGCACGTCTTTAATGATACAAAGGCCGTCTGAAAACGGTTTCAGACGGCCTCATATCGTCGGCGGTCGGCTTTATTTGCCGCGCATCAGTTCGAAGAAATCGTTGTTGTCCTTCGATGCTTTGAGTTTGTCGACCAAAAACTCGGCTGCTTCCAACTCGTCCATCGGGTGCAGGAATTTGCGCAGCAGCCACATGCGTTGGAGCTGGTCGTTAGGTACGAGCAGCTCTTCGCGGCGCGTGCCGGATTTGTTGATGTTGATGGCAGGGAACAGGCGTTTTTCGGCCATGCGGCGGTCGAGGTGCAGCTCCATATTGCCCGTGCCTTTAAACTCTTCGTAAATCACGTCGTCCATACGGCTGCCGGTTTCCACCAGCGCGGTGGCGATGATGGTGAGCGAGCCGCCTTCTTCGATGTTGCGTGCCGCGCCGAAAAAGCGTTTGGGGCGGTGCAGGGCGTGGGCGTCTACGCCGCCGGTGAGCACTTTGCCGGAGGTGGGGACGACGGTGTTGTAGGCGCGGGCAAGGCGGGTGATGGAGTCGAGCAGGATGATCACGTCTTTTTTGTGCTCGACCATGCGCTTGGCTTTTTCAATCACCATTTCGGCCACTTGGACATGGCGTGCGGCAGGTTCGTCAAAGGTGGAGGCGACGACTTCGCCGCGCACGGAGCGGCTCATTTCGGTCACTTCTTCAGGGCGCTCGTCGATGAGCAGTACGATAAGCTCGGCTTCGGGATAATTGGCGGTAATCGCGTGGGCGATGTTTTGCAGCATCACGGTTTTGCCCGATTTGGGCGGGGCAACCAAGAGTGCGCGCTGGCCGCGGCCGATGGGGGAGACGAGGTCGATGGCGCGGCCGGTGATGTTTTCTTCGGATTTGATGTCGCGCTCGAGCTTGAGCTGTTTGTTGGGGAACAGCGGCGTGAGGTTTTCAAACAGGATTTTGTGGCGGCACACTTCGGGATGGTCGCCGTTGATGGTGTTGAGGTGCACCAGGGCGAAGTAGCGTTCGTCGTTTTTCGGCACGCGCACGGTGCCTTCGATGGTGTCGCCGGTGTGCAGGTTGAAGCGGCGGATTTGGTTGGGCGATACGTAAATATCGTCGGGGCCGGCGAGGTAGGAGGTGTCGGCGCTGCGCAGGAAACCGAAGCCGTCGGGCAGGATTTCCAGTGTGCCCGAGCAGGTGAAGTCTTGTCCCTGCTGCATCAGCTGGCGCACGATGGCGAAGACGAGGTCTTGTTTGCGCAGGCGGTTGGCGCCTTCGATGCCGAGTTGTTCGGCCTGTTCGAGCAGTTTGGAGATGTGTTGGGTTTGTAGTTCGGAGACGTGCATAGGAGTGGGTTTGGTCGGGTTGGAGAGGGCGGCCTTTGAGGCCGTCTGAAAGGGCAAAAGAAAAGTGCGCGGCTGCACGTGTTCGGTGTATGTGTTTTTTGCTTTGGCTGCTGCTTGGAGAATACCGGTTTGATTTAAGGGTGATGCGGATATGCTTGGATGCGGCCGTGGGATCGGCGTTTCTGAAACCTGAAAAAAGACAAGCCGTCTGGCTTGTCTTTCGAATCTGGCGGAAAGGAAGGGATTCGAACCCTCGATACGCTATTCACGTATACACGCTTTCCAGGCGTGCGACTTCAACCACTCATCCACCTTTCCGTGAAGCTGCGCATTATACGGTTAAGCCGCGCGGCGGGCAACCGCTATTTTCGCAATGTTTTCAGACGGCCTCTGCACAGCGGGGGGAAATCCGCCTTTTTCAGACGGCCTTTTCCAGCAGCCTGCGCCAGCGTTCGGCTTGGAAACGCACCTGTTCGGGCGCGGTGCCGCCCAGATGGTTGCGTGCGGCGAGGCTGCCTTCGGGCGTGAGCACTTGGTACACGTCGTCTGAAATCAGGCTGCTGAAACCCTGCAATACTTCCAGCGGCAATTCGCTCAAATCTACGCCGCTTTGGTCGGCATGGCGCACGGCTTGGGCAACGACTTCGTGGCTGTCGCGGAAAGGCATGCCTTTTTTCACCAGATAATCGGCCAGGTCGGTGGCGGTGGCAAAGCCCTGCATCACGGCCGCGCGCATGTTTTCCGGTTTCGCCGTTACGCCGCGCATCATGTCGGCGTAAATCCGCAAGGTGCCGATAAGTGTGTCAACCGTGTCAAACAGCGGCTCTTTGTCTTCCTGATTGTCTTTGTTGTAGGCCAGAGGCTGCGATTTCATCAGCGTAATCAGTCCGATAAGGTGGCCGATGACGCGGCCGGATTTGCCGCGCACAAGTTCGGGTACGTCGGGATTTTTCTTTTGCGGCATGATGGACGAGCCGGTGCAGAAGCGGTCGGCAATGTCGATAAACCCGAAGCGCGGACTCATCCACAAAATCAACTCTTCCGACAGGCGGCTCAAGTGCACCATCACCAGCGAGGCGGCGGCGGTGAACTCAATGGCGAAATCGCGGTCTGATACAGCATCGAGGGAATTTTGGCAGATTTGCTCAAAGCCCAAGATTTCGGCGGTAATCTCACGCCGAATCGGATAGGTTGTGCCCGCCAGCGCGGCCGCGCCCAAGGGCATACGGTTGACGCGGCCTCGGCAGTCGGCCATGCGCTCGTCGTCGCGGCCGAGCATTTCCACATAGGCCAGCATATGGTGGCCGAAGCTCACGGGTTGGGCGACTTGCAGGTGGGTGAAACCGGGCATCACGGTATCGGCGTGTTGCTCGGCCAGCTCGATTAAGGCCGTCTGAAGGTCGCGTATCAGGCTGCGGATGATGCTGATTTGGTCGCGCAGCCACAGGCGGATGTCGGTAGCGACTTGGTCGTTGCGGCTGCGACCGGTGTGCAGGCGTTTGCCCGCGTCGCCGATTTTGTCGGTGAGGCGGCGTTCGATGTTCATGTGCACGTCTTCCAAATCGAGCGACCAGACCATTTTGCCCGCTGCGATTTCGGCCAGGATTTCTGTCATGCCCTGTCGTATGGCGGCGGCGTCTTCGTCCGACAACACGCCCGCCTGCCGCAGCATTTCGGCGTGCGCCAGCGAGCCTTGGATGTCCCATTCGGCCAAACGTTTGTCGAAATCAATCGAGCCGGTGTATTTTTTCACCAGCTCGGACACGGGTTCGTTGAATCTTCCCGACCATGTTTTGTTGCTGTTCATCAAATATTTCCTTGAAGGTTGGAGCCCCGCCGTTTGGCGGCGGGGGAGCCTGACTTTATCCGAATCGGGGCACTTTTAATATATGGCTCTGCATGTCGAAACATATATAATGCGCGGATTTTGTCAGTCGAATTACTATTAAGAAATGCACATTATACGTCAAATAAACGCGTGGTTTGCGGTTCCCGATATGCGCAATTTGGGCACGGCCGTGCGGATTTTCTTTTTTTGCGCCGCAGGTGTGCTGCTGCTGCCGCTGATTTCCGGCAGCGGTGCGCCCTATGGGATGCTGGTGTGGCAGCACGCCGCCTGGCTCGTGCCGCTGGTGGCGGCCAACGCCGTTACCGGTTATTTCACCGACCGCTATCTCGTCCGCCATCCGCAGGGTGCGGTGCTCAACCTGCTGTTTTGCCTGGTGCAGCTTTTCGTCGTCGATTTCGTCATATTGGGTGAGCGCACCCATTTCGTTCAGCATTTGGTTATCTACACCGTCGGCGTGCTCTTTGCCATGTATTTCGAGGCCAACCGCCTGCGCGCCCTGTCGCCCGCCGTTTCCGAAGCACGGCTCACCGCGCTCACCGCCCGCATCCGCCCGCATTTTCTCTTTAACAGCCTCAACGCCGCCATCAGCCTCATCCGCCTGCGTCCGTATGACGCGGAAACCCTGCTGGAAAACCTCGCCAACCTGTTCCGCGCCCAGCTGCGCGAGGGCAACCAGTTCAGCACGCTGGGACAGGAAATCGAATGGGCGCAGGAATACATCGCCATCGAACAAATCCGCATGGGGCCGCACCGCGTGCAGGTCGAGTGGCTGCACGAAGCGCCCGACGATGCGGAAACGCCGCAACTGCTGTTGCAGCCGCTGCTGGAAAACGCCGTTTTCCACGGCGTGGAAACCACCGCCCGTCCCGGCAATATTGTGGTGAAAACCGCTTTGCAGGGACACTGGCTGTATATCCGCATCGAAAATCCCTACACGCCGCACGAAAACATGGAAAACACGCAAAAGGCGCACCGCGGCAATTCGATGGCGCTGAAAAATTTGCAGGAGCGTCTGGACATCATGTACGACAATGACGCCGAGCTGAAACTGTCGGCGCTGGACGACATCGGCATCTACCGCGTCGACATCCGCCTGCCCTACCGCAAACAGGATAACGACTACGGCGCATTGTTCGGCGCGTAGTGCGGTATGCGGTTTGAAGCCGTCTGAAAGGACAAACGTGCTTTCAGACGGCCTCTGTCGTTGTGCCGAATGCGTGCCGGCAAAATTAAGGCCGTCTGAAAAACCTTTTTGGGTTTTTCAGACGCCTTTTGCCGTGTTTTATTTCTTACCGGCGGCGCGGTCGGCTTTGGCTGCCCAGTAGGATGCCAGCAGCGAGCCGGAGACGTTGTGCCACACGCTGAAAATCGCGCCGGGCACGGCGGCGACGGGGTCGAAGTATTTGAGCGCCAGCGTGGCGGCGAGGCCGGAATTTTGCATGCCGACTTCGATGGACAGGGTTTTCTGTTCGTCATAGGGCAGGCCGCAGAGTTTGGCGGCGAAGAAGCCGAGGAGGTAGCCGATGCAGTTGTGCAGCACGACCACGCCGAAAATCAGCAGGCCGGCTTCGGCAATTTTGTCTTTGCTGACGGCAACGACGCCGCCGAGAATCAGCGCCACGGCCAATACCGACACCAGCGGCAGCACGTCGGCCGCGGCCTGTGTCTGCCGGTGCAGGAAGGTGTTGGCCAACACGCCCAGCACGATGGGCAGCAGCACGATTTCCAAAATGGACACCAGCATGGCGGCGGCGGAGATGTCGAGCCACTGGTGTGCCAGCAGGTAGAAAACGGCGGGCGTCAGCACAGGGGCGAGCAGGGTGGAGACGGAGGTGACGGCAACGGAAAGGGCGACGTTGCCGCGGGCGAGGAAGGTCATGACGTTGGACGCGGTGCCGCCCGGGCAGGCGCCGACGAGGATGACGCCGGCGGCAATCTGCGGCGGCAGGCCGAGGGCTTTGGCCAGTACGAAGGCGGTGAGCGGCATAATGACAAACTGCGCGGCAACGCCGACCAGCACGGATTTGGGATGGCGGCCGAGGATTTTGAAGTCGGACGGGCTGAGGGTCAGCCCCATGCCGAACATGACGATGCCCAGCAGCCACGGGATAAGGGGTTTCACCCATTGGAAGAGTTCGGGCTGCGCGTAGGCGGCAAGGGCGGTGAGCGCCGCCCACAGGGCGAAGGTTTTGCCGAAAAAGTCGCTGAATGCTTTGAGTTTGTCCATGTTGTGTCTCGTGTGTGTGTCGGAAAAAAAGAGGCCGTCTGAAAAGGGTTTAAACCTCTTTTCAGACGGCCTCAGGTTCAGTGTTCGCGCAGCCAGTCGACGTAGCGCTCCACGCCCTGTTCGACGGTGAGGAAGTCTTGCGCGTAGCCCGCGTCGCGCAGGCGGGCGATGTCGGCTTGGGTGAAGCTTTGGTATTTGCCTTTGAGCGCGTCGGGAAATTCGGTGTAGCGGATCAGACCCTGCGCCACCAGTTCGGCCAGGCCGAGTTTTTCCTTGCCTTCGGCGGCGCGGCAGGCGTTGACGGTGGCGGCGGCCAGCTCGTTGAAGCTCTGGCTGCGGCCGGTGCCGAGGTTGAAAATGCCGGATTGTTCGGGGTGGTCGAGGAAGAACAGGTTGACGTTTACCACGTCTTCGACGCTGACGAAGTCGCGGCTTTGTTCGCCGCTGCCGTAGCCGTCGTAGCTGCCGAAGAGTTCGACGTAGCCGCGTTCGCGGTATTGGTGGAAATGATGGAAGGCGACGGAAGCCATGCGGCCTTTGTGCTGCTCGCGCGCGCCGTAGACGTTGAAGTAGCGGAAGCCCGCCACCTGCGCGCTGAGCCCTTCGGCGATGCGGCGGCGCACGACTTGGTCGAAGAGGAATTTGGAATAGCCGTATACATTCAGCGGCTCTTCGTGTTCGCGCTCTTCGCGGAAGGTTTCGCCCTTGCCGTACACGGCCGCGCTGGATGCGTAAAGAAACGGGATGCGCTCGTCCTGACACCAGTCCAGCAGATCGAGGGTGTACTGGTAGTTGTTGTCCATCATATAGCGGCCGTCGTGGTTCATGGTGTCGGAACACGCGCCTTCGTGGAACACGGCTTCGATGTCGGAGAAGGGGAAAATATGGTCGCGCACCTGGCGGATGAATTCGTTTTTGTCGAGGTAATGGGCGATGTCGCAGTCGGCAAGGTTTTTGAATTTTTGGCCGTTTGACAGATTGTCCACGGCGACAATATCCGTGATGCCGCGCGCGTTGAGCCCTTTGACGATGTTGCTGCCGATAAAGCCGGCCGCGCCGGTGACGATAATGGTCATAAGAAGAGTCCTTTTAGAGGCCGTCTGAAAGGGCGGCATTGTAAACCAAAGCGGCCTTTCGGTTAAAATGCCGTCCGTTTCAGGCCGTCTGAAAACGTATTGGAAACAGATTGAGAAAGGAAAAACCGTGCAGAGCATGCCCGAAAACACCGCCGCCTTCTTCCGCGCCAACCGCGTCGTCAGCATTGCCGCGGCAGCAGAGGGCGAAATTTGGAGCGCCTGCTGCTTCTACGCCTTCGACGAAGCCGCCGCCCGCCTGATCGTCCTCACCTCGTGCAACAGCCGTCACGGCCGCCTGATGTCGGCCTCGCCGCAGGTGGCCGCCACCATCGCCGGACAGCCCGAAGGCTTCCTCCAAATCAGCGGCATCCAGCTCTCCGCCCGCGCCCTGCGGCTCGAAGGCGAAGCGCGCAAAAACGCGCTGGCGCTCTACACGGAAACACACCCGCTGGCCAAAGCCATGGCGCTGAAAACCGACGTTTGGCAGCTCGAACTCGACAGCGTGAAATACACCGACAACAAACTCGTCTTCGCCCAGAAAACCCTGTGGCAGCGTGAAGAGGCGTAAAATTTAGGCCGTCTGAAAGCAAAACACCCGTTTCAGACGGCCTGCCGTTTTTCCCCGCCGCCGCGCCTTGAATCCCGGTGCCCCGCCCCCATCATGGCAGCCGAATTGAAACCAAATTACAGAGGACATCCGTATGGCAGAAAAAAGCTACTACGAAATACTCGGCGTCGACAAAACCGCCGACGCCGACACCATCAAAAAAGCCTACCGCAAACTCGTGCGCAAATACCATCCCGACGTCAGCAAAGAACCCGACGCCGCCGGGCGCACCGCCGAAATCAACCGCGCCTACGAAACCCTGTCCGACACCGAAAAACGCGCCGCCTACGACGAAGAACAGGCCAACCCCTACGGACGCGCGGGCGGCAGCTCCTTCGGCCAGGGCTTTGATGCAAACGGTTTCGCCGACGGCGGCTTCCGCTACGAATACCGCGGCGGCGAACCCTTCGGCGCGGGCGACTTCAACTTCGAAGACCTCTTCTCCGCCTTCGGCAGCCGCGCACAAAGCCGCCCCGAAGGCCCCGAAAAAGGGCAGGACCAGCACGCCGAACTCGCCGTCGACATCTACGCCGCCTACACCGGCGCCGAGCGCACCCTCACCCTCAACGTCCCCTCCGCCGACGAATACGGCCGCCCCGTCTACCGCGAAAAAACCCTCAACGTCAAAATCCCGCAGGGCATCAGCGAAGGCCAGCAGATACGCCTTGCCGGACAAGGCCTGCCCGGCCGCAACGGCGGCGCCGACGGCGACCTCTACCTCAAAATCAAATTCCACGAGCGCCCCGATCTCTACGTCAAAAACCGCAAAGACGTCTACCAAACCATCGACGTCAAACCATGGGAAGCCGTGCTCGGCGGCAAAATCATCGTCCCCACCGCCGGCGGCCGCCTGCAAGTCAGCCTGCCCGCCGACAGCCAAAGCGGCAAAACCATCCGCCTCAAAGGCAAAGGCATCCCCGCCAAAGAAGCGGGCGACCTATACCTCACCATCCGCATCACCGTACCCAAAGCCGAAAGCGAAGCCGACCGCCGCGCCTGGGAGCAGCTTGCCGCCCACTTCGGCCACCCAGCCTGACACCGCAAAGGACAAACACCATGCAAACCGACATCACCCTCAGCTTTGAAGAAATCGTCCGCATCGGACAATGCCGCCGCGAATGGCTGCTCGAACTGATAGAAGAAGACATCATCAGCATCGAAGGCCGTCCCGAACAGGCGCAGTTCAGCGGCTTCCAACTCGCCCGCGTCCGCCGCGCCGCCCGCATCAGCCGCGACTTCGACGCCGGCATCCCCGCCCTCGGCCTCATCATGCGCCTGCTCGACGAAGTGGAAGAGCTGCGCAAACCCCGGCCGCAAGCCGACGCCGCCGAAACCGTATAAACCGCAAACCGCCGCCGCAACGGCAAAGAGGCCGTCTGAAAAAACCTGCGAAGCAGGTTTTTTCAGACGGCCTCTTGCCGCAGGGCGAGCTTATCTCTGTTTAAAACAGCCCCGTAATATTGCCGTTTTCATCCACATCAATCAGGCAAAGCCGCCGGCAGTGAAGCTCCCGGCGGCTGCGGATACGGGTTTTCCCGTCTACGTTTTTGGCGGCAGGTGCGGCGGGTTTGGCTGCTTTGGCATTGGGTGCGGAACCGACGGTAGCCTCATCCTTGAGCTTGCCGAAGATACCCTCGCCGATGCCTTTGACCTTTTTCAAATCCTCAACCGATTTGAAATCACCGTTTTCCTTACGGTAGTCGGCAATGGCCTGGGCTTTGGCCGGGCCGATGCCCGGCAGGGCTTTCAGCTCCTCCACCGTTGCCGTATTGATATTAACCGCGGCGGCGGCCAGAGCCGCCAGCGCATAGGCTGCCAATCCGAACAGGATTTTCTTCATCATAATTTTCCTTTCTGACACATAAGCGGCACACCATTCCGGTTTCTTTTTGCACACAACCGAAATAATGTTCCGGCACACACACCGGACGGGCCGGCACAATCAAGAACGGATATCATAATTAAAAACTGCCGAATCGGCAAGCATTTTCCCGGAGCAACATTCTGTTTTATCCGACAGAAGAAGCTTAAGATAAAGATAGCAGCAGACCGAAACCTACACCATGATGCATACCCGGCCCGAATGACGCATATCCGGGATAAAGCCTCAAACCCCTACTACGGCACAAACAAACAGGCACGAATTCTTACTCCGGTATGAACAAACAAAAACCCCCGCTTTTTGCGGGGGTTCGGAATAAGTGTCTGGCAGTGACCTACTTTCACATGGGAATCCACACTATCATCGGCGCTGAGTCGTTTCACGATCCTGTTCGGGATGGGAAGGCGTGGGACCAACTCGCTATGGCCGCCAGACGTAAACTGTCAAATCGGTAAAGCCGGACGGTTACAAACCGTCGTCAAATCAACTGTGATGAAAGTATCGGAACAAGTCCGATGTAAGCATTATCTTAAAGGTTTTAAAGTCCTTCAAATGATAGAGTCAAGCCTCACGAGCAATTAGTATGGGTTAGCTGCACGCGTTACCGCGCTTCCACACCCCACCTATCAACGTCCTGGTCTCGAACGACTCTTTAGTGCGGTTAAACCGCAAGGGAAGTCTCATCTTCAGGCGAGTTTCGCGCTTAGATGCTTTCAGCGCTTATCTCTTCCGAACTTAGCTACCCGGCGATGCCACTGGCGTGACAACCGGTACACCAGAGGTTCGTCCACTCCGGTCCTCTCGTACTAGGAGCAGCCCCCGTCAAACTTCCAACGCCCACTGCAGATAGGGACCAAACTGTCTCACGACGTTTTAAACCCAGCTCACGTACCACTTTAAATGGCGAACAGCCATACCCTTGGGACCGACTACAGCCCCAGGATGTGATGAGCCGACATCGAGGTGCCAAACTCCGCCGTCGATATGGACTCTTGGGCGGAATCAGCCTGTTATCCCCGGAGTACCTTTTATCCGTTGAGCGATGGCCCTTCCATACAGAACCACCGGATCACTATGTCCTGCTTTCGCACCTGCTCGACTTGTCGGTCTCGCAGTTAAGCTACCTTTTGCCATTGCACTATCAGTCCGATTTCCGACCGGACCTAGGTAACCTTCGAACTCCTCCGTTACTCTTTGGGAGGAGACCGCCCCAGTCAAACTGCCTACCATGCACGGTCCCCGACCCGGATCACGGGTCTGGGTTAGAACCTCAAAGACACCAGGGTGGTATTTCAAGGACGGCTCCACAGAGACTGGCGTCTCTGCTTCTAAGCCTCCCACCTATCCTACACAAGTGACTTCAAAGTCCAATGCAAAGCTACAGTAAAGGTTCACGGGGTCTTTCCGTCTAGCAGCGGGTAGATTGCATCTTCACAACCACTTCAACTTCGCTGAGTCTCGGGAGGAGACAGTGTGGCCATCGTTACGCCATTCGTGCGGGTCGGAACTTACCCGACAAGGAATTTCGCTACCTTAGGACCGTTATAGTTACGGCCGCCGTTTACTGGGGCTTCGATCCGATGCTCTCACATCTTCAATTAACCTTCCAGCACCGGGCAGGCGTCACACCCTATACGTCCACTTTCGTGTTTGCAGAGTGCTGTGTTTTTAATAAACAGTCGCAGCCACCGATTCTCTGCGACCCTCCTATGCCTACAGAGCAAGTCTTTCACATTAGAGGGCATACCTTCTCCCGAAGTTACGGTATCAATTTGCCGAGTTCCTTCTCCCGAGTTCTCTCAAGCGCCTTAGAATTCTCATCCTGCCCACCTGTGTCGGTTTGCGGTACGGTTCTGATCCAACTGAAGCTTAGTGGCTTTTCCTGGAAGCGTGGTATCGGTTACTTCGTGTCCGTAGACACTCGTCGTCACTTCTCGGTGTTATGAAGACCCGGATTTGCCTAAGTCTTCCACCTACCGGCTTAAACAAACTATTCCAACAGTTTGCTAACCTAACCTTCTCCGTCCCCACATCGCATTGAATCAAAGTACGGGAATATTAACCCGTTTCCCATCGACTACGCATTTCTGCCTCGCCTTAGGGGCCGACTCACCCTACGCCGATGAACGTTGCGTAGGAAACCTTGGGCTTTCGGCGAGCGGGCTTTTCACCCGCTTTATCGCTACTCATGTCAACATTCGCACTTCTGATACCTCCAGCATCCCTTACGAGACACCTTCGCAGGCCTACAGAACGCTCCCCTACCATGCACTAAAAGTACATCCGCAGCTTCGGTTACAGATTTGAGCCCCGTTACATCTTCCGCGCAGGACGACTCGACCAGTGAGCTATTACGCTTTCTTTAAATGATGGCTGCTTCTAAGCCAACATCCTGGCTGTCTGGGCCTTCCCACTTCGTTTACCACTTAATCTGTCATTTGGGACCTTAGCTGGCGGTCTGGGTTGTTTCCCTCTTGACACCGGACGTTAGCACCCGATGTCTGTCTCCCGAGGAACCACTTGATGGTATTCTTAGTTTGCCATGGGTTGGTAAGTCGCAATGACCCCCTAGCCATAACAGTGCTTTACCCCCATCAGTGTCTAGCTCGAGGCACTACCTAAATAGTTTTCGGGGAGAACCAGCTATCTCCGAGTTTGTTTAGCCTTTCACCCCTATCCACAGCTCATCCCCGCATTTTGCAACATGCGTGGGTTCGGTCCTCCAGTACCTGTTACGGCACCTTCAACCTGGCCATGGATAGATCACTCGGTTTCGGGTCTACACCCAGCAACTCAATCGCCCTATTAAGACTCGGTTTCCCTGCGCCTCCCCTATCCGGTTAAGCTCGCTACTGAATGTAAGTCGTTGACCCATTATACAAAAGGTACGCAGTCACGGAATAAATCCGCTCCCACTGTTTGTATGCATCAGGTTTCAGGTTCTATTTCACTCCCCTCCCGGGGTTCTTTTCGCCTTTCCCTCACGGTACTGGTTCACTATCGGTCGATGATGAGTATTTAGCCTTGGAGGATGGTCCCCCCATCTTCAGACAGGATTTCTCGTGTCCCGCCCTACTTGTCGTATACCTAGTACCACCGCCGGAATTTCGAATACGGGGCTATCACCCACTATGGCAGAAGTTTCCAATTCTTTCTTCTATCCCGACGGCTATCGTATACAGGCTCCTCCGCGTTCGCTCGCCACTACTTGCGGAATCTCGGTTGATTTCTTTTCCTCCGGGTACTTAGATGGTTCAGTTCTCCGGGTTCGCTTCTCTTGTCCTATGTATTCAGACAAGGATACCGCACTGAATGCGGTGGGTTTCCCCATTCGGACATCACCGGATCAAAGCTTTATTGCCAGCTCCCCGATGCTTTTCGCAGGCTTACACGTCCTTCGTCGCCTATCATCGCCAAGGCATCCACCTGATGCACTTATTCACTTGACTCTATCATTTGAAGCACCTTTCTGACTTTGGAGTTTCGCCGTTGACTAGCTACGTTCCTTAAGGCCTTTACTTTGATAAAGCTTACTGCTTGTTGTGTCTTAACCCTGCCTTTTGTGTTTCAGGGTTAAGTCGATACAATCATCACCCAAATTTCTGTATTCGGTTTGTCTGTTATTTAAAACTACCTGCTTTCAGACGGCCTTCCGGCTGTTTCATGCAGACACAAACCTTACTTCGTTTGTTTGTTGATTTCGGCTTTCCAATTTGTTAAAGATCTATGCGTTCGATTTTGTCTACTTCGCAAATCAAAACGGGCTGCGCATTATAGCAACCCTTTTTGATTTGTAAAGTATGTGGTGGAGGCAAACGGGATCGAACCGATGACCCCCTGCTTGCAAAGCAGGTGCTCTACCAACTGAGCTATGCCCCCGTTTTCCTGCACCGGATTTCTTCCGTACGGGTTTTTTGGTGGGTCTGGTAGGACTTGAACCTACGACCCCACGCTTATCAAGCGTGTGCTCTAACCACCTGAGCTACAAACCCTTTGTAACGCTCTTTCGATTACCGATAAGTGTGAATGCACAAGCCTCTTTTTTCTCTAGAAAGGAGGTGATCCAGCCGCAGGTTCCCCTACGGCTACCTTGTTACGACTTCACCCCAGTCATGAAGCATACCGTGGCAAGCGGCCTCCTTGCGGTTAGCCTACCTGCTTCTGGTATCCCCCACTCCCATGGTGTGACGGGCGGTGTGTACAAGACCCGGGAACGTATTCACCGCAGTATGCTGACCTGCGATTACTAGCGATTCCGACTTCATGCACTCGAGTTGCAGAGTGCAATCCGGACTACGATCGGTTTTCTGGGATTGGCTCCGCCTCGCGGCTTGGCTACCCTCTGTACCGACCATTGTATGACGTGTGAAGCCCTGGTCATAAGGGCCATGAGGACTTGACGTCATCCCCACCTTCCTCCGGTTTGTCACCGGCAGTCTCATTAGAGTGCCCAACTTAATGATGGCAACTAATGACAAGGGTTGCGCTCGTTGCGGGACTTAACCCAACATCTCACGACACGAGCTGACGACAGCCATGCAGCACCTGTGTTACGGCTCCCGAAGGCACTCCTCCGTCTCTGGAGGATTCCGTACATGTCAAGACCAGGTAAGGTTCTTCGCGTTGCATCGAATTAATCCACATCATCCACCGCTTGTGCGGGTCCCCGTCAATTCCTTTGAGTTTTAATCTTGCGACCGTACTCCCCAGGCGGTCGATTTCACGCGTTAGCTACGCTACTAAGCAGTCAAGCTGCCCAACAGCTAATCGACATCGTTTAGGGCGTGGACTACCAGGGTATCTAATCCTGTTTGCTACCCACGCTTTCGGGCATGAACGTCAGTGTTATCCCAGGGGGCTGCCTTCGCCATCGGTATTCCTCCACATCTCTACGCATTTCACTGCTACACGTGGAATTCTACCCCCCTCTGACACACTCTAGCCTGCCAGTTCAGAACGCAGTTCCCGGGTTGAGCCCGGGGATTTCACATCCTGCTTAACAAACCGTCTGCGCCCGCTTTACGCCCAGTAATTCCGATTAACGCTCGCACCCTACGTATTACCGCGGCTGCTGGCACGTAGTTAGCCGGTGCTTATTCTTCAGGTACCGTCATCAGCTCCTGGTATTATCAAAAGCCTTTTCTTCCCTGACAAAAGTCCTTTACAACCCGAAGGCCTTCTTCAGACACGCGGCATGGCTGGATCAGGCTTGCGCCCATTGTCCAAAATTCCCCACTGCTGCCTCCCGTAGGAGTCTGGGCCGTGTCTCAGTCCCAGTGTGGCGGATCATCCTCTCAGACCCGCTACTGATCGTCGCCTTGGTAGGCCTTTACCCCACCAACCAGCTAATCAGATATTGGCCGCTCGAATAACGCGAGGTCCGAAGATCCCCCGCTTTCCCCCTCAGGACGTATGCGGTATTAGCCAATCTTTCGATTGGTTATCCCCCATTACTCGGTACGTTCCAATACATTACTCACCCGTTCGCCACTCGCCACCCAAGAAGCAAGCTTCTCTGTGCTGCCGTCCGACTTGCATGTGTAAAGCATGCCGCCAGCGTTCAATCTGAGCCAGGATCAAACTCTTATGTTCAATCTCTAACTTATAACTTCTGGTCTGCTTCAAAGAAACCGACAGCCAATGAAAACATCTTCTGTCTGTTTTTGTCGCAGTGTGAGGCTCGCGCACTCACACTTATCGGTAATCGTTTTGTTAAAGAACAGCGCCGCCGAAGCAGCGAAGATGTGAACTATACAGAACCCGGCAAACTTCAGTCAAGCTCCAGAAACGGAAACACAGAGGAAAATTCGTCATATCAATGAACAGAAAAGAAATTTTGTTTTCTCATCATCCACCGAAACCTCGTAGGGGTGGATGCCCAATAAATCGGCGGCCGAACGGGCAGTAACTTCGAGTACAAAAAACTGAAGCAGTTTCTTTTGAATACTCTTTTTTAGTTTACAACGGGTTATCTTCATTTTTGCAGTCTGACATGACTGCTTATCTAGTACAGCCCCAAACGGAATGTTTATTTCGTGCCGAAAATCTTGTCGCCCGCGTCGCCCAGGCCGGGGATGATGTAGCCGTTTTCGTTGAGGTGGCTGTCGAGGGCGGCGGTGTAGATGGTAACGTCGGGATGCGCGTCGTTTACCAGTTTCACGCCTTCGGGCGCGGCAACGAGTACCAGCGCTTTGATGTTGGTGCAGCCTTTGGCCTTCAAAAGGTCGATGGTGGCCACCATCGAGCCGCCGGTGGCCAGCATGGGGTCGATAATCAGCGCGGGGCGCTCGTTCATTTTGCTGACGAATTTTTCAAAATAGGACACGGGTTTGAGCGTTTCTTCGTCGCGTTGCAGGCCGACGACGCTGATTTTGGCGGTGGGAATCAGATCGAGCACGCCGTCGAGCATGCCCAGCCCCGCGCGCAGGATGGGCACGACGGTAATCGTTTTGCCCTTGATGCGCTCGCCTTCGATTTCGCCGCACCAGCCTTGCAGGGTGTAGGTTTCGGTAGCGAAATCGCGGCTGGCCTCGTAGGCCATCAGCCGCGCCAGCTCGCCGGTGAGGGTGCGGAATTTGTAGGTGCTGCAGTCGGCCTCGCGCATCAGCGCGAGTTTGTGGCGGACGAGGGGGTGGTCGATGATGCGGATGTTCACGGTTGGGACTCCAAAAACGGGTTGGCAAAACGGCGCGGATTATAGCGGCGCACTCCGTTTCTGTCTTGACGGAAATTTGCAAAAATCCAATAATGCGCGCCATGAAACTGAATCCGACCACGCAGAAATTCGTGCTCCACTGGGGCGAAATGGGCTCCAAATGGGGCGTCAACCGCACCGTGGCGCAAATCCACGCCCTGCTCTACATCATCGGCCGACCGATGAACGCCGAAGAAATCAGCGAAACCCTCTCCGTCGCCCGCTCCAACGTCAGCAACAGCATCAAAGAGCTGCAAAGCCTGAAACTGGTGCAGACCGTGCACCAGCTCGGCGACCGCCGCGACTATTTCACCACCTCCGACGACGTGTGGGTGCTGGTGAAAACCATCGTCGAGCAGCGCCAGCAGCGCGAAATCGAGCCCACCCTGCACTTTCTCAACGAGCTGATGGCCACGCCCGAGTTCGCGCAGGAAAACGAGCAGGTGCAAAAACGCATCCGCGACACGCAGGAATTTATGGACATAGCCACCGGCTGGACGCGCGAAATGATCAAACTCCCCGCCGGCACACTGGCGCAGGTGCTCAAACTCGGCGCGAAAATCCAGCGTTTTCTCGGCCGCAAAGACTGACGCAAAACCGAAAGAACAGGCCGTTCCCGCCTACGCGGGAACGGCCTCATCGCCCTTTGCCTTATAATGCCGCCTTTTCCCACCGAACGAGCCCCCGCCATGTCCCGCATAGCCGCCCTGCCCGACCACCTCGTCAACCAAATTGCCGCCGGCGAAGTGGTCGAGCGTCCAGCCGCCGCACTCAAAGAAATCATCGAAAACAGCCTCGACGCGGGCGCGACGGCGATAGAGGCGCAGGCCGATGCGGGCGGCGTGAAACGCCTGCGCGTCACCGACAACGGCACGGGCATCCACCCCGACGACCTGCCCCTTGCCCTGTCGCGCCACGCCACCAGCAAAATCGCCAGCCTCGGCGATCTGCAACACGTCGCCAGCATGGGTTTTCGCGGCGAAGGGCTGGCCAGCATTGCCTCCGTCAGCCGCCTCACCCTCACCAGCCGCCAAAGCGGCCAAGCGCACGCCAACCAAATCCGCGCCGAAGACGGCGCCCTCTCCGCCGTGTCCGCCGCCGCCCATCCCGAAGGCACGACGGTGGAAGCGGCCGACCTCTTCTTCAACACCCCCGCCCGCCGCAAATTCCTCAAATCCGACGCTACCGAAAACGCCCACTGCGCCGCCGTTGTCGAACGCCTCGCCCTCGCCAATCCCGCCGTGGCCTTCACCTTCAAACGCGACGGCAAAACCCTGTTTGCCTACCCGCCGCAAAGCCTCGAAGAGCGCGTGGCCGCCGTGCTCGGCGCCGATTTTCAGACGGCCTCCCTGCCCGTCTCCGCCGCCGCAGGCGGCATGGGCCTGCGCGGCCTGATTGCCAAACCCACCTTCGCCAAAGGCAAAAGCGCGCAGCAATACTGCTTCGTCAACCGCCGCTTCGTGCGCGACAAAGTCATGCTGCACGCCGTCAAACAGGCCTACCGCGACGTGCTGCACCACGCCCTCACCCCCGCCTTCGTCCTCTTTCTCGAACTGCCGCCCGAGGCTGTAGACGTCAACGTCCACCCCGCCAAAACCGAAATCCGCTTCCGCGACAGCGCCGCCGTCCACCAATTTATCTTCCACAGCCTCGACAAAGTGCTGGCCGACACCCGCGCCGACCGCACCGAAAGCGTCGGCAACGCCGGCGCCGTGCTGCACCAAATCATGGGCGTGGCCGAGAGGCCGTCTGAAAGCCCGTCCTCCGCCCTTTCAGACGGTCTCAACGCCGCCCCGCCCGCGTCCTCCGGCAAAAGCGTGCCCGCCGCCTACACCCCCGCCGCCCGCGTGCCGCAGCAGCGCAGCCTCAGCCTCAACGAAAGCCGCCGCGCCCTCGACACCTACGCCGAACTCTACCGCAAGAGCCCGCACGACGACCGCGAACTGGCCGAATTGGAACAGCAGCGCTTCGGCAGGCCGTCTGAAAACCAGCCCGCGCCTGCCGACAGCGTTTCAGACGGCCTCCCCGAACACCCGCTCGGCTTCGCCATCGCCCAGCTGCTCGACATCTACATCCTCGCCCAAGCCGCCGACAGCCTGCTGCTGATCGACATGCACGCCGCCGCCGAACGCGTGAATTACGAAAAAATGAAACGCCAGCGCGACGCGCAAGGCCGTCTGAACAGCCAGCCGCTGCTCATCCCCGTTTCCTTTGCCGCCACCCGCGAAGAAACCGCCGCCCTCGCCGACCACGGCGACGAATTGCGCGCCTTCGGCCTCGACCTCTCCGCCATCGGCGAAAACCGCATCGCCGTGCGCACCGTGCCGCAAATGCTCGGCAAAGCCGACATCGAAAGCCTCGCCCGCGACATGCTGCGCGAATTCGCCCAAGTCGGCGCCTCGCAGGCCGTCGAAGCTTACGAAAACCGCCTGCTTGCCACCATGTCCTGCCACGGCTCGGTACGCGCCGGCCGCCGCCTCACCCTGCCCGAAATGAACGCCCTGCTGCGCGACATGGAAAACACCCCGCGCAGCAACCAGTGCAACCACGGCCGCCCCACCTGGGTGAAACTGACCCTGAAAGACCTAGACGCCCTGTTTTTACGCGGACAATAAGGCCGTTCCCGCCTTCGCGGGAATGACGTTTCCGAAAGCCGTTAAAAGGCCGTCTGAAACCGTAAAACGGGTTTTCAGACGGCCTTTCACACCGCCCTACTCCGCCACACTCGCCGCCACCAGCTTCACCACCAGCGGCCGTACCGCCAGCAGGCTGGCAAAGGCGACCGGCCAGGTAATCAGATAGGCTTTGGCGAGGCGCAGCACATAGCCCGCGTCCACGCCGGTGTTTAGTGCGACCAGCACGCCGCTGACAATCATCACCATAATCGCCGAGGCGTAGAAAGAAAACAGCACGCCCGCGTATTTTTTCGGCAGTTTTTCATGATTGGTTCCTGTGTATCGGGGAACGGTAGTTTAGTTTGTGCGCAGGGCGCTTAAAATACGAAAAATCGCCGACCGCCGACGATTCACGCACAAACAACGAAAGTATCGCCATGACCGACTGGGACGACCTGCACCATTTCGCCGTTCTCGTAGAGAAACAAACCCTGACCGCCGCCGCCGAAGCGCTTGGCGTGCAGCACAGCACCGTTTCGCGCCGCATTGCGCGGCTGGAAGCGACGCTCGGCCTGCGCCTGTTTGACCGCATCGGCCGCCGTTACCTGTTAAGCGAGGACGGCGCGCGCATTTACGCGCAGGCGCAGGACATCGCCGTCGGCATGAATACCCTGCTGCGCACCGCGCGCGAGCAGCGCGAGGAAATGGCGGAAGTCGTCATTTCCGCACCGCCACTGGTCGCTAAGGGGCTGCTGATGCCGCACTTTGCCGCCTTCACCCGCCGCCATGCCAACATCCGCCTCGTCCTGCAAAGCGACGCGCAAATCAGCGATCTGCACGCGCGCCAGGCGGACATTGCGCTGCGCATCGTCCGCCCGACGCAAAACGACCTGGTCGTCCGCCGTCTGCGCCCCATCCGTTACCGCTTCTACGCCCGCACCAATTACCTGAAGAACCGCCCGCACGCCGAGCAGGCCTTTCTCTGCCTGAACATCGCCGGTGCGCATGGCTTGTGGCAGGCAGAACAACTCGCCGGGCGCAAAGTCATCCTCGCCTGCAACGATTTCGACCTCATCAAAGCCGGCATTGCCGCCGAAACCGGCATCGGTCTCTTGCCCGATTTTTACGTCCACCCCGAAGACGGCTTCGTGCAGGTCGGGCTGCATGACGCGGCGGTAAAGGAAGAATTCGCCGCCGATATCTATCTGGTGATGCACGAAGACCTGCGTCGCTCGACAAAAATCCGCGCGGTGGCGGATTTTTTGGGCGAGGTGTTGGCGGAATAAGGCCGTCTGAAACCTGTTCCTTCCCACCCGCAGGAAGTCTGGGAGCTTGCGGTTTG
Source organism: Neisseria sp. KEM232 (assembly GCF_002237445.1). Taxonomy (NCBI): domain Bacteria; kingdom Pseudomonadati; phylum Pseudomonadota; class Betaproteobacteria; order Neisseriales; family Neisseriaceae; genus Neisseria; species Neisseria sp. KEM232. The sequence continues at coordinate 2,190,380 of NZ_CP022527.1, read as the reverse complement.
AACGGCGGCATTTATACGGCGGACAAGCGGTTCTGCGAACCGCCACCCCCTCCCCAACCCTCCCCCGCGCTTGGGCGCAGGAGAGGGAGCAGAACGGCCGTCTGAATTTGGCCGTCTGAATTTGGCCGTCTGAATTTGGCCGTCTGAATTTGGCCGTCTGAATTTGGCCGTCTGAATTTGGCCGTCTGAATTTGGCCGTCTGAATTTGGCCGTCTGAATTTGGCGGTTCAGACAGCCTCAACGTTTCAGACAGCCTCAACGTTTCAGACAGCCTCAACGTTTCAGACAGCCTCAACGTTTCAGACAGCCTCAACGTTTCAGACGGCCTCAACGTTTCAGACGGCCTCAACGATTCAGACGGCTTCTGTCTGTCCGCACGTTTTCCGCAATCCCCTAAACGCGTGCGTCGCCTGCGGGTGGTACACCCTACCGCAACTGCCGCATTCAGACGGCCTTTTGCTTTGAATTGTTCCGTTATCCGAATCCGTCGGCAGCTTTACCGGTTTGCAAAAGGATAGGGTGGCGGGCAGGCAAAAGGCCGTCTGAAACTGTGTTCAGACGGCCTTCTTTATGCTGCGGCTCAGGCTTGTGCCGCGCTGTCGGCTTCGTCGTCGTTGCCCGCTTCGGTTTCGGCTGCGGGCTTGGGTGCGCCGCGCACGTTTTGGCTTTTCTCTTTGTGTTTGATGAGGGCTCTGTCGAGTTTGTCCATCATCGAGTCGATGGCGGCATACATGTTTTCCTGTCCGGCGGTTTCGACGTGCAGGGTTTTGCCCGACAGGTGGGCGTCGGCTTCGGCTTTGTTGTCGAGTTTGTCCACGGAAAGGGTGACGGCGACGGAAATCAGGTTGCCGGCGTGGCGGGCGATGCGGTCGAGTTTGAGCGCGACGTGTTGTTTGACGGCTTCCGTTACATCGAAATTCAAACCGGTGATTTTCAAGTTCATAGTTCTACTCCTTCGGTGGGGTTGAGGCCGTCTGAAAAGTTCAGGCGGCACGGAAAAACTATATCTTGCGCTGGTGTGCCGGTGCGATGCCCAGGTTTTCGCGGTATTTGGCGACGGTGCGGCGGGCGATGTCTATGCCTTGCAGTTTGAGCAGTTTGGACAGGGCTTCGTCGGAGTGGGGATGGGTTTTGTCTTCTTTTTCTATCAGTTGCGCCAGCACGGCTTTGACCGCGCTCTGGCTGGTGCCTTCCTGTCCGTCTTCGGCGTTGACCGCCTGTGTGAAAAAGTAGCGTAACGCAAACAGGCCGCGCGGGCAAGCGAGATATTTGTTGCCGGCAGCGCGGGAGACGGTGCTTTCGGCCACGCCCAAGTCGGCGGCGGCGTCTTTGAGCAGCATGGGGGTGAGGCCGATTTCGCCGAAGACGAAGAAGTCTTCCTGCCGTGCGACGATGTATTCGGCCAGGCGCACGACGGTGCTTTTGCGCAATTCGAGGCTGTCGATTTTCTGCCGCGCTTCCTGGATTTTTTCGCGCCACACTTCGTCTATGCCTTCGTCTTTGAGGGCGTCGGCCAGTTCGGTGTTGAGGGCGAGGCGCGGCCAGGCGGCTTCGTTGCCGACCACTTCCCAGCCGTTTTCGCCTTCGCGCACGAAGACGTCGGGCTGGATGAAGGCGGTGGGTTCGGCGGCGGCGAAGCCGTAGGCGGGATAGGGGTTGAGGCTGCCGATGAGGTCGAGGGCGGATTCGATGATGTCGCTTGTGTAGTCGGGCAGGGCTTTTTTGAATTTTTCGACGTTGCGGCGGCTGCTGCGGTTGAGTTCGTCGAGAAAGCGGCTGACGATTTGTCCGGCGCACTGGCGCGAGGGGCTGGCGGGCAGGCGTTGCAGTTGGAGCATGAGGGATTCGCGCAAATCGGCGGCGCCGACGCCGGGGGGATCGAAGTTTTGCAGGTGGTCGATGGCGGTTTGGATGTCGTCTTCGTCGAGCATCCATTCGAGGGGGGTGTGTTCGACGATTTCTTCGGGCGTGTCGGTGAGGTAGCCCTGGTCGTCGAGAAAGTCGATAACGATGTGGACGCGGGCGGCTTCTTCGTCGGTGAGCGGGTGTTCGCAGACTTGGCCGTGCAGGTAGTGGTTGAAGTCTTCTTCTTCGGCGATGGTCGCCCACACGTCTTCGGCTTCGTCGCCGCCGATTTGGTTGCGGGAGGAGACGGCGGCGGAGAGGTGCGGCGGTTCGAGGCGGCCGTCGTCGGACGGGTCGCGCCGCTCCAAGAGGGGATTGTCTTGCAGCCAGTCGTCCACTTCGCGTTCGAGTTCGAGTCCGGACATCTGCAAAACGCGCAGCGACTGTTGCAGCCCCTGGTTGAGCTGCTGCGTCTGTTTGAGTTTGAGATGGAAGGATTGTCCGCCCATAATGTTTTGTTTTCGTTGTTTTAGTAATGGAAGTTTTCGCCGAGGTAGACGGCGCGCACCTGTTCGTTTTCCACCAACTCTTCCGGCCGGCCGGTGGCCAGCACTGTGCCATCGCTGATGATGAAGGCCCGGTCGCAGATACGCAGGGTTTCGCGCACGTTGTGGTCGGTAATCAGCACGCCGATGCCGCGCTGTTTGAGAAATTCGATGATTTTCTGAATGTCGATTACAGCAATCGGGTCGACGCCGGCAAAGGGTTCGTCCAGCAGGATGAAGCGCGGCTGCATGGCCAGCACGCGGGCGATTTCGACGCGCCGCCGCTCGCCGCCGGAGAGGGCGGGGGCGGGGCTGTGGCGCAGGCGTTCGATGTTGAGGTCGGACAGGAGGCGTTCCAGTTCGGCGTCGATGCGGTTTTTGTCTTTGAGGCTGATTTCGAGGATGGCGCGGATGTTTTGTTCCACGGTCATTTTGCGGAAAATCGACGCTTCCTGCGGCAGATAGCCCACGCCCATGCGCGCGCGCTCGTGTATCGGCAGATGGCGCAGCTCGCGCCCGTCGAGCGTGATGCTGCCCGCGTCGGCGGCAATCAGGCCGACGATCATGTAGAAACTGGTGGTTTTGCCCGCGCCGTTGGGGCCGAGCAGGCCGACGACTTCGCCACTTTCGATGTCGAGCGAGAAATCTTTGACGACTTGGCGTTTTTTGAAGGTTTTTTGCAGGTTGCGGGCAACCAGGCGGCTGTTTTCTGCTGACATATATTGACGGGTGTTTTTTATGATGTTTCTTTATTGTACTGTGTTTTCAGGCCGTCTGAAAACCTGCGGCGGCTTTTCAGACGGCCTCTGCGGATTGGTCTATAATCCCGTTTTTTCCCCGTTTTCCAAGGATATTCAGTCATGAAACTGCTCGTTATCGGCGGCGGCGGCCGCGAACACGCGCTGGCGTGGAAGCTGGCGCAGTCGCCCGATGTAGAAACCGTTTTCGTCGCCCCCGGCAACGCGGGTACGGCCGTCGAATCCAAGCTGCGCAACCTGCCGCTCACCGCCCATGCCGGCCTGATCGCCTTTTGCCGCGCCGAAAAAATCGCCTTCACTGTTGTCGGGCCGGAAGCGCCGCTGGCTGCGGGCATAGTCGACGATTTCCGCGCCGCCGGCCTGCCCGTGTTCGGCCCCACCCGCGCCGCCGCGCAGCTCGAAAGCTCGAAAGACTTTGCCAAAGCCTTTATGCAGCGCCACGGCATTCCCACCGCGCAGTACCAAACCTTTGCCGACGCCGAAGCGGCGCACGCCTATATCCGCGAAAAAGGCGCGCCCATCGTGATTAAGGCCGACGGTTTGGCGGCGGGCAAGGGCGTGATTGTCGCCATGAACGAAGACGAAGCGCACGCCGCCGTGGACGATATGCTGCTGGGCAACAAAATGGGCGACGCGGGTGCACGCGTTGTGATTGAAGACTTTTTGCACGGTGAAGAAGCCAGCTTTATTGTGATGGCCGACGGCGACAACGTGCTGCCGATGGCCACCAGCCAAGACCACAAACGCCTGCTCGACGGCGACCTCGGCCCGAACACCGGCGGCATGGGCGCATACAGCCCCGCGCCTGTCGTTACGCCCGAAGTGCACCGCCGCGTGATGGACGAAATCATTCTGCCCGCCGTGCGCGGCATGAAGGAAGACGGCATTCCGTTTACCGGTTTTCTATACGCAGGGCTGATGATCGACGAAACCGGTGCGCCGTACACCATCGAATTCAACTGCCGCTTCGGCGACCCCGAAACCCAGCCGGTGATGAGCCGCCTCGACAGTGACTTTGCCGCTCTCGTGCAGGCGGGCATTGAAGGCCGTCTGAACGAAGTGTCGGCCGAATGGAAGCCGCAAACCGCCGTCGGCGTCGTCCTTGCCGCTGCGGGCTATCCCGACAATCCGCGCAAACGCGACATCATCGAGGGTATAGACGAAGCGAACGAAACCGGCAAAGTCTTCCACGCGGGCACGGCCTTTGCCGAAGGCGGGCGCACGGCCACCAACGGCGGCCGCGTCCTCTGCGTCGTCGGCCTCGGTGACAGCGTGGAAGAAGCGCAGCAAACCGCCTACCGCGCCGTAGAAAAAATCCGCTTCGAGGGCATGCAGTACCGCAAAGACATTGCCGATAAGGCCGTCAAACGCGGTTCGGCCGCATAAACGCCGCCGTATCAAAAGGCCGTCTGAAACCCGCCCCGAACCTCCGCGCCGTTTTTTCAGACGGCCTCCTTCCCCTATTTTCCGCGCCGCAGGCCGTCTGAAAGCCGTGCGGCGCCGTTTTCCCCGCAAGGAACACCATGCACATCCGCGATCTCTCCCGCATCCGCCACAACACCAAAATCATCGCCACCCTCGGCCCCGCCAGCAGCAGCGTCGAGCTGCTGCGCGACATGATTACCGCAGGCGGCCTGAACGTCGTCCGCCTCAATTTCAGCCACGGCACGCCCGAAAGCCACCGCGCTGCCGCCGAAACCGTGCGCGAAGCCGCGCGGCAGGCCGGACAGGAAGTCGCCCTGATGGCCGATTTGCAGGGGCCGAAAATCCGCATCGGCAAAATCGCGGGCGGCGGCCTCGACGTGCGCACGGGCGATATGCTGGTGTTCGACGCCGCCTACGAAGGCGAAGGCGGCCGCGAACGCATCGGCCTCGACTACCGCGAACTGCCCGACGACGTGCAGCCGGGCGACGTCCTCCTGCTCGACGACGGCCTGCTCGCGCTGACCGTGGATTCCGTGTCCGGCAGCGAAATCCGCGCCGTCGCCGAAAACGCCCGTTTCCTCAAAAGCGGCAAAGGCATCAACAAACGCGGCGGCGGCCTCAGCGCCGGTTCGTTCACCGAAAAAGACTTCCGCGACCTCAACACCGCCCTCGACATCGGCTGCGACTATCTGGCCGTCAGCTTCGTCAAAAACGCCGAAGACATGAAAATCGCCCGCGACCTTGCCACCGCAGGCGGGAAGGGCGGTCTGCCCCCGGGGCTGGTTGCCAAAATCGAGCGCATCGAAGCCGTGCGCAACCTCGACAGCATCATCGAAGCTTCAGACGGCATCATGGTGGCGCGCGGCGATTTGGCCGTGGAAGTGGGCAACGCCGCCGTGCCCGCCCTGCAAAAACGCATGATCCGCCGCGCCCGCGAGCTGCGCCGTTTCAGCATCACCGCCACGCAGATGATGGAATCGATGATTACCAACCCCGTGCCCACCCGCGCCGAAGTCAGCGACGTGGCCAACGCCGTGCTCGACGGCACGGACGCGGTGATGTGTTCCGCCGAAACCGCCACCGGCGCCTATCCCTTTGAAACCGTGCGCCAAATGGCCGCCATCTGCGCCGCCGCCGAAAAAGAGCAGGACTCCCTCATCGGCACGGTAGACGATTTCGACGACAGCCGCCGCACCGACCATGCCATAGCGGGCGGCGCGGTGCACGTTGCCCGCGAAGTGGATGCCAAAGCCATCGTCGCCCTTACCGAAAGCGGCACAACCGCCTTCCAAATCAGCCGCTACGGCATCCAAATCCCCATCTACGCCCTCACGCCCCACCCCGCCGCCCAGCGCCGCATGGCCATGTACCGCGGCGTGCGCCCCCTGCATCTGCAAACCAGCCTCCACCGCGACACCGCGCTCGAACAGGTCGAAGCCGAACTCGTCAAACTCGGCATCCTCAAAAGCGGCGAGCGCTACATCATCACCAGCGGCACCAAAATGCGCGAATCGGGCAGCACCGACACCCTGCAAATCATGTGCGCCAAATAAAGCGGGCAGAGCAGGGAGTCGGCCGTCTGAAAAAGTTTCGGCTTTCAGACGGCCTATCCCTTATAATGCCGCCCGTTTGCATACGCTTTTCAGACGGCCTCCCATCTTCATAAAGGCCGTCTGAAAACCATAGGAATCCGACACATGAAATTCATCGACGAAGCCAAAATCGAAGTGGCCGCAGGACGCGGCGGCAACGGCGCAACCAGTTTCCGCCGCGAAAAATTCGTACCGCGCGGCGGCCCCGACGGCGGCGACGGCGGACGCGGCGGCAGCGTGTACGCCGAAGCCGACGAAAACACCAACACCCTCGTCGAATACCGCTTCGTCAAACGCTACCAGGCCAAAAACGGCGAAAAAGGCCACGGCTCCGACCGCTACGGCGCAGGGGCGGACGACATCGTCCTCAAAATGCCCGTCGGCACCCTCATCCGCGACCTCGATACCGACGAAATCGTCGCCGACCTTACGTACCACGGTCAGCGCGTCTGCCTAGCCAAAGGCGGCAAAGGCGGCTTGGGCAACATCCACTTCAAATCCTCCGTCAATCGTGCCCCCAAACAATCTACGCCCGGTGAAGAAGGCGAAACCCGTTCCCTGCAACTCGAACTCAAAGTCCTCGCCGATGTCGGCTTATTAGGCATGCCCAACGCCGGTAAATCCACCCTGATTACCGCCGTATCCGCCGCACGTCCCAAAATCGCCAACTACCCCTTCACCACACTGCATCCGAACTTGGGCGTCGTGCGTATCGACGAAAACCACAGCTTCGTCATGGCAGACATTCCCGGCCTGATTGAAGGCGCGGCAGAAGGCGCAGGTCTCGGACACCGTTTCCTCAAACACTTATCACGCACCGGTCTGCTGCTGCACGTCGTCGATTTGGCACCCTTCGACGAAACCGTCAACCCGGCCGAAGAAGCACTCGCCATCATCAACGAATTGCGCAAATACGATGAAGAACTTTACGGCAAACCGCGCTGGCTGGTGCTGAACAAACTCGACATGCTCGACGAAGAAGAGGCCCAAGCGCGTAGCGCCGCCTTCCTCGAAGCCATCGGCTGGGACCACCCCAAACCAGATGACCGCTTCCAATTCGACATGGCCACCCCCCGCCTGTTCAAAATCAGCGCGTTAACCCATCAGGGCACACAAAACCTGGTACACCAAATCGGCCAATATCTTACCGAGAAAAAACGCCTCGCCGCCGAGGCCGAAGCCGCCGAAAAAGCCGCCGCCGACACCGCCGCCGCGCAGCCGCAGACGGATACTTCGGTGTTGAAGGCAGAGTGAATAACGGCAAAGGCCGTCTGAAAGGTTTTCAGACGGCCTTATGCCCGACAGCCACGCAAGGACAAACATGATTACGCCCGAACAAATCCAAGCCCTCAAGCGCAAACAAGACACCCTGCAAAGCCTCTACCGCGCATGCATGGCCGAAAAGCGCAAATACACATCGGTGTATGTCGGCGACGAGTACGGCAATATTGTGGAATTACAGCCGGACGGCACGGAAAAGATAGTCGGATATGCAAAACACCCGTTCTAAGGCAGTGTTTTACTGCGGCACCAACGGCGCGGGAAAATCAACGCTGCGCCGTCTGAATCAGGACGACGTGTCCGTCGTGATCGATTCAGACCGCATTGCTGCCGAACTGAATCCCGCCAATCCGCGTGCGGCCGATATGGAGGCAGGTAAAAAGGGGCGCTGCGTCTGTTCCGTCAGGCTATCGAAAGCCGCACCTCTTTTCACTGGAATCCACTTTGGCCGGCGTTTCGTCGCTAAAAAGGATGCAGACCGCCAAAGCGGCCGGGTTCCATATCATTTTGAACTATATCGGCCTGTCTTCTCCCGAACTGAACGTCTGCCGCGTAGAAGAACGCGTCCGCAACGGCGGCCACCGGATCGATCCCGGTTTGATCCGCAAACGATTTAGCGAAAGCCTGCGCAATCTGCAAACCGCTGTCGGATATGCCGACGAATGTTTTATCTTTGATAACACATGGTTTGAGCCGGTGTTGCAACTGTGGATTAGCGGCACGCACTATTTGAAACGCGAAAGGCCGTCTGAATGGATACGGCCGATAGAACAAGCCATATTGGCGAGAAAATTGATATTTGAAGATTTTCTGCCTGCCGACGGACATTAGATTTTCCATCATCCAACATAAAACCCATGCTAAACCTCTATAATACCCTTACCCGCCAAAAAGAAGCCTTTTCCCCCATCGATCCTGCCAACGTGCGCATGTACGTTTGCGGCATGACGGTTTACGACTACTGCCATCTCGGCCATGCCCGCGTGATGGTGGTGTTTGACATGATTGCGCGCTGGCTGCGCGAGTGCGGCTATCCGCTCACTTATGTGCGCAACATCACCGACATCGACGACAAAATCATCGCCCGCGCGGCGGAAAACGGCGAAACCATCGGCGATTTGACCGCCCGCTTTATCGCGGCGATGCACGAAGATGCCGACGCGCTGGGCGTGTTGCGCCCCGACCTCGAACCGAAGGCCACCGAAAACATCGCCGAGATGATTGCGATGATTGAAAACCTGATTGCACGCGACAAAGCCTATCCGGCGGCCAACGGCGACGTGTATTACGCCGTGCGCGAATTTGCCGCCTACGGCCAGCTTTCGGGCAAATCGCTCGATGATCTGCGCGCGGGCGAACGCGTGGAAGTGGACGGTTTCAAACGCGACCCGCTCGATTTTGTGCTGTGGAAAGCCGCCAAAGCGGGCGAGCCGGCATGGGAAAGTCCGTGGGGCAACGGTCGTCCGGGCTGGCACATCGAATGCTCGGCGATGAGCGAAAAACTGTTCGGCGACACATTCGACATTCACGGCGGCGGCGCGGATTTGCAGTTTCCCCACCATGAAAACGAAATCGCCCAAAGCGTCGGCGCAAGCGGGCATGCCTGCGGCCACGACCATGCGGTAACGCACCACGGCAAACCCGTTGCCAGCCATGTGAAATACTGGCTGCACAACGGCTTTATCCGCGTGGACGGCGAAAAAATGTCCAAATCGCTGGGCAACTTCTTCACCATCCGCGACGTATTGAAACAATACGACCCCGAAGTAGTGCGCTTTTTCATCCTGCGCGCCCACTACCGCAGCCCGCTGAACTATTCCGACGCACATCTTGACGATGCCAAAGGCGCACTCACCCGCCTTTACACCGCGCTCAAACACACGCCGCCGGCCGAATTTGCCTTAAGCGAAAACGCCAACGACTACACGCGCCGCTTCTACGCCGCGATGAACGACGACTTCGGTACAGTCGAAGCCGTGGCCGTGTTGTTTGAACTGGCGGGCGAAGTGAACAAAACCCAATCGGCCGAACTGGCGGGCTGCCTGAAAGCCTTGGGCGGCATCATCGGCCTCTTGCAGCGCGACCCGACCGAGTTTTTACAGGGCGGTGCGGTTGCAGACGGCCTCTCCAACGAAGAAGTCGAAGCCCTCATCGCCCAACGCAAGCAGGCGCGCGCGGATAAAAACTGGGCGGAATCCGACCGCATCCGCGACCTCCTGACCGCGCAAAACATCATCCTCGAAGACGGCGCAGGCGGCACAAGCTGGCGGCGCGGTTAAGCCCGCTAATGAACAAAAAGGCCGTCTGATTAAGGTTTCAGACGGCCTTTTTCTTGAACGGATATGCGGGGCAGGGCGCTTGTGCCTGCATCGGCGGCAGAGGCCGTCTGAAAAGCCCATGCCTTTCAGACGGCCTTTCCCGTTTTCAGACGGCCTCAACCCTCATACTTCGTACTGTGCGACAACTCGTCCCACGCCGCCATTTCCGCTGCCACTTTGCCCATTTTGCGCTCCATCGCCGCGAAGCTGTCGGTGCCCAGATAGATGCGTTTGGGCGGGTTGTCGGCGGCGGCGAGCGTGATTAGGGCGCGAGCGGCTTTGGCGGGGTCGCCGCTTTGGTTTTGGTTCAGGCGGCGGTAGTTTTCTTCGTATTGGCGCACGCTGGCATAGTCGGCAATCGGCTGTTCGGGGAAACGCGCCGAGCCGCCGAGAAAAGAAGTCCGCAGCCCGCCCGGACAGACGGCGGTGGCGCGCACGTTGAAATCGCGTCCTTCGTCGTCCACCGCTTCGGTGAGCATGATGACGGCGGCTTTGCTGGCGCTGTAAATCGCCTGACCGGGGTCGGTAACGCTGCCCGAAATGGATGAAATATTGAGAAAACGCCCGCTCTTTTGCGCGCGGTAAACGGGCATCACGGCGCGGATGACGTTCATCATGCCGAAGACGTTGATGTCAAAATTGGCGCGGATTTCGGCGTCGGAAAGCTCTTCAATCGCGCCGACGAGAATGTAGCCTGCGTTGTTGACGGTGATGTCTATGCGCCCGAAGCGTTCGGTGATGGCGGCGATGCCGCGTTTGATGTCGGCTTCGTCGGTGAGCGCCATGGTGAGCGCGAGCAGGTTTTCATGGCTGCCGCCGACGGCTTCGGCGAGCTTGTCCGCATTGCGCGTGGTGGCGGCGACGCGGTGTCCAGCGGCAAGCAGGGCTTTGACGAGCGCGAGTCCGAGACCGCCGGACGCGCCGGTTACGAGCCAGACTTGGGATGGGTTTTGCATGGGGATTCCTTTCGGGGTTGGGGTTGAAAAGGGGTTCAGGCTGCCTTTGAAGCCGTCTGAAATTTGTCGGGCAACCGCGTTCCCTCTCCGCTTGCGGGGGAGGGCTAGGGTGGGGGCTTGTGCCACTTCGGTAATGTTTGTAGGGTTTCTGCGCAAAGCACTTCTGCGAACTACCACCCCCACCCCAACCCTCCCCCGCGCGGCGCAGGGGAGGGAGTTTGGTGCGCTGCGGGATTTTCGGTTTCAGACGGCATCAAGGCAGCCTGAAACGCACAACCCCGCTCAAATCCTTTGGTAAATATCGTCAAACGGCAGCCTGAAACGCTCGCCCCAGATGCCTTTGTTGCCGTCGCGGATGCCGCAGGCGACGATCATGTTGATTTCGGCGCTGCGCGGCAGTTTGAGAATGCGTTTGACGCGGCGGCTGTCCAGTCCTTCCATCGGGCAGGTGTCCAGCCCTTGTTCTTCCATGGCGAGCATAAAGGTTGGCGCGGCGAGGGCGCAGCTTTTGTGTGCGACGATGCGCATATCGGTTTCAGTTACTTCGCGCTGCATGGGGCGGAACAGTCCGATGCTGCGCGAAATCAGCCAGCGCAGCGCGCCGAGCAGTCCCCAGCAGCGGGTGTAGAGAAAGGGCATCAGTTTGCTGTAATAAAGTTCGCTGTCTTTGATGCGCTTGGCTTGGCGCTCGGGCGGGCTGTTGCGTTGGATATTGCCGCGTTCAAATTCCAATACGGTTTGGGCGTGGCGGCGGTACTGGTCTTGCCGCGTGATAAAGACGACCATTTGCTGCGCGGTGGCGGTGGCACTCTGCCCGAGGCAGGCGGCGGCGAGTTCTGCCAGCACGGTTTTTTCGGTGATGTGGTAGAAGGCGTAAAGCTGCATATTGGAGCTGCTGGGCGCAAGCCGGGCTTGGGCGAGACAGTCGCGCACGGTGTCGGCACTGGTGGGGGCGTCGGCATAGCGGCGCACGGAGCGGCGGTGGTCTAACAGGGCGCGTAGGGTTATGGGGTTCCTTTGGATGGGGCAGCCTGAAAGTGGGAGTAGCTTTCAGGCTGCCTTTGGAACTGTTTTGGGATAGTGAACGGGATTTGTCGGGCATAAATGCACGACCTACGGCAGCCGTTCTTTAAAGGCAGCCTGAAAACGGTAGAGACTTCTCTACTCTTGTTTACAAAAATATTCTCCTGATAAATCATTTGGTTGCTGTAAAACCAGCAATTCGTCCCCCCAGTTGATCAAATCAAGCAAAGTGTGTTGGAACAGCAGGCGGAAACCGATTTCTTCGCCGTGAATATCGTACAGTTTTTTCATGTCCAGCAAAGTCTCGCCTTGCAGCGGACGGAACAGATCAAGCCCGCCCACATCAAATATTTTGAACGCCCCATATTCTCCCAACGAAACGTTTTCAAGCTCGTGGTTGAACTCGCAGGCTAGATTTTCTTTGCTGCCGTTGCATTTGATTAAAAGCGAATCGCGCTCCAAACCAAAGTGGATTTCGATCAGATTTTGAAAATCAAAGGGGCTGTACTAGATAAGCAGTCATGTCAGACTGCAAAAATGAAGATAACCCGTTGTAAACTAAAAAAGAGACGTTGAGGCTGTCTGAAACGTTGAGGCTGTCTGAAACGTTGAGGCTGTCTGAAACGTTGAGGCTGTCTGAAACGTTGAGGCTGTCTGAAAAAACCTGCTTCGCAGGTTTTTTCAGACAGCCTCTTTGGTTTTGTGCTCTGCGGGCAGGCTTATTCGGCCAGCAGGTCTTCGGCTTTCACTTTGTCGCCGTAGACGGGTTTGAGGGTTTTTTCGTAGGCGGCTTTGAGGCGGCCGTCTTTTTTCATGGCGGCGATTTCGGCGTTCACCCAGTCGAGCAGGGCTTTGTCGCCTTTTTTCACGGCGGGGGCGATGACTTCGGCCGGGCCGATGTTGCCGATGGCCACTTCGTAGCCGGGGTTTTCTTTCGCCCATGCCCACAAGAGCGCGTTGTCGTGTGCGAGGGCGACGCCGCGTCCGTCTTTGAGGGCGTCGAAGGTTTCGGTGTTCTGGTCGAATTTGAGCAGTTTCACTTCGGGGTGGTTTTTGCTGAAAAACGCGTCGGCGGTGGTGCCTTTGTTGACCAGCAGGGTTTGGTCTTTGAGCTGGGCGATGTCGGTAACCGGTTTTTTGTCGGGGGAAACGACGCCGAGGGCGACTTTCATGTAGGGGGCGGCGAAATCGACGGCTTCGGCGCGTTCGGGGGTTTGGGTGAAGTTGGCCAGAACGAGGTCGACTTTGCCGGAGCGGGCGTATTCGACGCGGTTGGCCGCTTCGGTGAGGACGAATTCCACTTTGTCGGGGCTGCCGAGCAGGTCTTTGGCCATTTCTTTGGCGATTTCGACGTCGAAGCCCTGGTTTTTGCCCTGGCTGTCCACGTAGCCGAAGGGGGGTTTGTCGCCGAACACTCCGATGCGGATGACGCCTTTTTCTTTGATGGCGGCCACGGTGTCGGCGGCGGGGGCGGCATTCGCGCCGCCTGCGCTTTGGGCGGTGTCGCCGCTGCCGCCGCAGGCGGCCAGGCCGAGGGCGAGGGTTGCGCCTGCGAGCAGGGCTTTGAATTTGCTGTTGAGCTGCATGTGTTTTCCTTTCGGTTGCGGGTGGTTGAGGGGACGGTTTGAGGCCGTCTGAAAAACGGTATGGCGGCAACTGTGTTTGAGGCCGTCTGAAAGCGCGGTTCCAACAAAGTCAGACGGTTTTCCGTCTTTTCAGACGGCCTCTGCCGCAGCGGGCGCGGTCAGTAGTCCATGCCGGCAAGGAACTGTTTGGCGCGTTCGCTTTTGGGGGCGGCAAAGAAGTTTTCGGGGCTGTTTTCTTCGACGATGGCGCCTTTGTCCATGAAGACGATGCGGTCGGCGACTTTGCGGGCGAAGCCCATTTCGTGGGTGACTATGAGCATGCTCATGCCTTCGCGGGCGAGTTCGAGCACGACTTCGAGCACTTCGCGCACCATTTCGGGGTCGAGGGCGGCGGTGATTTCGTCGAGCAGGATGACTTCGGGGTTGAGGCACAGGGCACGGACGATGGCGATGCGCTGTTTCTGCCCGCCGGAGAGTTCGCGCGGGTAGGCGTTTTTGCGGTCGAGCAGGCCGACGCGCTCGAGGAGTTTGTCGGCCTGCGCTTCGGCTTCGGCGCGGCTGCGTTTTTGCACTTGCAGGGGGCCGAGCAGGATGTTGTCGATGACGGTCATGTGGGCGAAGAGTTCGTAGCTTTGGAAGACCATGCCGACTTTCTGCCGCGCGGTTTGCCAGGAGACGTCTTTGCCGAATGTGCCGACGCCGTCCATGACGATGTCGCCGCCCTGGTGTTCTTCGAGGCCGTTGATGCAGCGCAGGAGGGTGGATTTGCCGCAGCCCGAGGGGCCGAGCAGGACGATGACTTCGCCTTTTTGCAGGTCGAGATCCAGCGAGTGCAGGGCGGTGACGCTGCCGTATTCTTTGTGCAGCTTGCGCACGCTCAGTAGTGCCATTTCAGTGTTCCCATTGGTTTTCCAGACGCGCGGCCAGCAGCGACAGCGGCCAGCAGCAGAGGAAATACAGTATAAAAATCAGTCCGTACACCCAAAACGAGGCGTTGGGTGCGGTGAGCAGCGAGTTTTCGATAATCTGCTGGCCGACTTTCACCACTTCGATGACGCCGATCAGGGCGGCCAGCGAGCTGGTTTTCACCATGCGGGTGAAGAGGTTGATGGCGCCAGGCAGGACGCGGCGGATGCTTTGCGGCAGCTCGATGTAACGGAAGACCTGCCAGCGGTTCAGGCCGAGGGCAAGGGCGGATTCGACTTGGTGTTTTTCGATGGAGCCGAGCGCGCCGCGCACGAGGTCGCCCATTTCTGCCACACCCCACAGGGTGAATACCCATACGCAGACCCACAGGCCGTCGATGTGGATGCCCGTCCAGGTGGGGAGGCCGAAATAGAAGCCGAACAGCCACACGAGTATCGGCACGATGCGGACAGTTTCCAGATAAAAGCGGCTGAAAAAGCGGATGGCGCGGTTGTCGGCGCGCAAAAGCAGGCCGAACAGGGTGCCGAACACGCAGGAGAAGGCGACGGAAAGCAGCGAGATTTGCGCCGTCAGCAGCAGTCCCTTGCCGAGGCGAGCGAGGTTTTGTCCTTCAAAAAGCCAGTCAAACGCCATATTTCGCACTCCGCACGCGGTTTTCCGCCCAACGCGCCAGCAGCGACACCGGCAGCAGGATAATCAGGTAGCTGGCAAACAGCAGGAACAGGGCTTCGTTGGTTTTGTAGTCCATGCCGATGATGTCTTTGGTCACAAACAGCAGCTCGGCAATGCCCACCGCGCTGATTACCGAGGTTTCCTTGATTAAAAACAAAATGTTTGCACCAACGGCGGGCACGGCCACCGCCCACGCCTGCGGCAGCTCGACGTAGCGGAAAATCTGCCGACGGCTCAGGCCGATGGCTTTGCCCGCTTCGATTTGTCCGGCGGGAACGGCGAGTATGCCCGCGCGTATCGCTTCGGCCATATAGCTTGCGCCGAGAAAAGTGAGGGCAATAACGCCGCAGGTGAAGCCGTCCCATTTGATGCCGACTTTGGGCAGGCCGTAATAAAGGAAGAAAAGCTGGATCAGCAGGGGCGTGTTGCGCGACAGCTCGATATAGGCGCGGGCGGGCGCGGCAAACGGTTTGATTTTGTAGGCCGTTACCACCGCCACCGCCAGCCCGAACAGCAGCGACAGGGCGATGCCCCAAGCCGACAGCGCCAGCGTGAGCTTGGCGGCTTCGGCGAATTTCGGTACGGCGTTTATCAGGTAAGACCAGTTCATGGCGCGGCAGACGGGAAAAAGGTAGCATTGTATCGCCCGTCCCGCCCCTTGCCAAATAGCGGCACGGAATAAGGCAGACGGGAAAAAACATATGGAAAGGCCGTCTGAAAACCCTGTTACGGGTTTTCAGACGGCCTCTTTACGCGGCGCGCTTATTGTTTCTTACCGGCTATGCCGATGTCGCCATTGCGGAAACTCGCTTTGCCTACGATTTCGGCGGCTTTCGGGCTGTAAAGGCTGAGCGAGTAACTGCCGTCGCCGAAATCTTTTGATTTGGCATTGCCGTCAAAGCCACTGGTGTTGTCGGGGCGAGCGCGCAACTGCGCCTGTTTAAGCGTGATGTCCTGTTTGCCCGGCAGGCCGGTGATGCTGCCCTGCCCTGTTTTGCTGGCAAAATCGACGGTGTAATCGAGTTTGCCGTAGTCTTTCTTGCAGTAGCCCGCTTCGGCAAACGCGCTGCCTTTATAGTTGGCCGTGCCGGTTGTCGGGATGTCGAAAAACGTTACCCTGATCGTCACGATATTTGCCCTGAACGCTGGCAATCTCCAATTTATTGACCACGTCGGGGCGGTCTGTTCCGGCGGCATCTTTCGCGTGAGCCGGAACCAGTCCGACAATGGCGGAATAATCTTGTTTGTAGAGCAGAAGTTTGCCGCCGTCGGTGCTGCCGTCGCCCGTTTTGCGCTCGTAAGTCAGCTCGGTAATCAAGTCCTGTTTTTTGAAACCGATATCGAATTTGTCGCCCGCACGGTAGGTTTTTGTGCGGTCGGCACCTTGTTTTTCATCATCGGTAATCGTAATGGAGGATTGGCTGTCCGGCAGCAGTTTGTTCGACTACGACGACTCGATAGTCAGCTCCTTATAATTGCCGTTTGCCTTCAGTTTGAGCGGATCGGTCAGGCTATCGCCCAAAGCTTCCCCCGCGCTGCTGCAACCGGCCAATGCCGCAGAGACGGCAAGAATGCCGAGAATATGGCGCTGTTTGTGTTGTTCCATGGCATTATCCTTTCATACACCGTTAAAACAGCTATATTATAACACCGATAACAATAAAATATTGACAGCGGCTATCTGTCAAATCAACTTAAACAATAACAGGCTGATAACACATTAAAATTATCCGATATGAACCATAGAGCCTATTACCCGCCAGCCTGACTGTGCTGCCCCAAGAGGCCGTCTGAAACCGCCGCGCCGCCTTTCAGACGGCCTGAGTTTTGTTTACAATGCCCGCCAAACGTTTACACCAACCCCATCCCTTCATGACATCGAAACACCAAAACGAGCGCAGCGACTGGCGCGCCCAGGAAATGCTGCTGCTGCAACAGGTTATGCGCAACCTGGGAAAAGACGACGGCGCACACGACACCGCCCTGCACATCATGCTGCAACTGATGAGCGAATTTTTCGGCCTCAACCAGGGACGCATCGTCCTGCAACACCTTAACGACGAAAACGCCTCCATACGCTACGCCTACGGCATGTCGCCCGAACAAACCGCGCGCGGCGTTTACGCGCCCGGAGAAGGCATTACCGGAACGGTTTTAAAACACGCCCACATGATTGTTGCCGACAACGTGCGCAGCGATCCGCTGTTTCTCGGCCGCACCGTCCTGCATGACGACATCCCCGCCGAGCAAACCATGTTCATCGCCCTGCCGGTTACCGCACACAACCGCACCTTCGGCGTCCTCGCCTGCCTGCGCGCCCGCTACAGCCCGCGCCCGCTGCACGACGACATTTCCCTGCTCAACATTCTCGCCACCCTCGTCGGCCAGCTGCTCTATATCCACGAACACAGCGAAGCACGGCGGCAGCTGCTGAAAACACAAAACCAAAAACTGCGGCAAACTCTGCAATCGCACAGCCGCCGCTACGGCATCGTCGGCTCGTCCGCCCCGCTGCTCAACGCCGTCAGCGAACTCGAACGCGTCGCCCACAGCAACGCCAACGTCCTGCTTCTGGGCGAAAACGGCACCGGCAAAGAAATGTTCGCCCGCACCCTGCACACCGCCAGCCGCCGCGTCGGCCAACCTTTTATCAAAGTACACTGCACAAACACAGAACAGGAAGAACTCGGCCAGGAAATCTTCGGCGAAGGCGAAACCCCGGGGCTGATCGAACAGGCCGACGGCGGCACCCTCTTCCTCGACGAAATCGCCGCCCTCTCATCCGACCAGCAAATCCGCCTGCTGCACGTTTTGCAGGAAAACGCCGTGCGGCGCATCAACGGCGGCAAAGCACGCAACATCAACGTGCGCATCATCACCGCCACCGAACACGATTTAGCCGCGGAAGTGGAAAAAGGCCGCTTCGACGCCGACCTTTACTACCGTCTCTACGTCGTCCCCATCCGTCTGCCCGCCCTGCGCGAACGTCCCGGCGACATTCCCGAACTCACCGCCTACTTCATGCACCGCATCAACCGCGATACGGGAAAAAACGTCAACCTCACAGCCGAAGCGGTCGAACAGCTGCAGCATTATTCCTGGCCGGGCAACGTATACGAACTCGAACGCTTTCTTACCGAGCTGGTAAAAGCAAACGAAGGCAACGTGGCAGACGAACATCAGGTTTGGCAGCTCTTAAACCGGCTGTCGGCCAGACCTGCCCACAATCCTGCCCCCAAACCCGCTGCCAAAGCCAAAACAGCCGGTTTCGCCATTCAGGGCAACCAGGCGCGCCCATATCTGCAAGCCGACTCCCATTCGCCGGAAAAAATCGAGCAAACGCTGGCCTACTGCCGCGGCAACAAAACACAAGCCGCGCAAATGCTGGGTTTGTCTACCCGCCAGCTTTACTACCGGCTGGAAAAACTGAAACAAGAACGGGAAAAGAAGAAGGCCGTCTGAAAAAAAACGGCGGACGGTCTGCACGCAACCCGATACGGAAAACATACGCAGACATCCGCCGGACTTTTTGACACAACCAACCAGCAACGGTTGGATACATAAAGGGGCTGTACTAGATAAGCAGTCATGTTAGACTGCAAAAATGAAGATAACCCGTTGTAAACTAAAAAAGAGTATTCAAAAGAAACTGCTTCAGTTTTTTGTACTCGAAGTTACTGCCCGTTCAGCAGCTGATTTATTGGGCATCCACCCTAATTCGGCAGTGCTGTTTTACCGCAAGATTCGCGAAGTCATCAGCCATCATCTTTCACTGGAAGCCGATACGGTTTTTGACGGCTCAATTGAGTTGGACGAGAGTTATTTTGGCGGACACCGCAAAGGCGGCTGATTCGGTACCCCGCCAGGCCGTCTGAAGATTCTGGAATCCGTTTCAGACGGCCTTTGTTCTTTGTGATCTTTATTTGTAAAGGAATTAGCTCATGGCTAAGGAAAAATTCGAACGCAGCAAGCCGCACGTAAACGTCGGTACCATCGGTCACGTCGACCACGGTAAAACCACCCTGACCGCCGCACTGACCACCATTTTGGCCAAAAAATTTGGCGGCGCGGCCAAAGCCTACGACCAGATTGACAATGCCCCGGAAGAAAAAGCCCGCGGCATCACCATCAACACCTCCCACGTAGAATACGAAACCGAAGGCCGCCACTACGCCCACGTAGACTGCCCGGGTCACGCCGACTATGTGAAAAACATGATTACCGGTGCTGCCCAGATGGACGGCGCGATTCTCGTATGTTCCGCAGCCGACGGCCCCATGCCGCAAACCCGCGAACACATCCTGCTTGCCCGTCAGGTAGGCGTACCCTACATCATTGTCTTCATGAACAAATGCGACATGGTTGACGACGAAGAGCTGCTGGAGCTGGTTGAAATGGAAATCCGTGACCTGCTCAACAGCTACGAATTCCCGGGCGACGACGTGCCGATCATCAAAGGTTCCGCACTCAAAGCACTGGAAGGCGACACTTCCGACATCGGCGAAACCGCTATCTTTGCATTGGCCGACGCACTGGACAGCTACATCCCGACACCCGAGCGTGCCGTGGACAAACCCTTCCTGCTGCCGATTGAAGACGTATTCTCCATCTCTGGCCGCGGTACCGTAGTAACCGGCCGCGTAGAGCGCGGTATCATCCACGTCGGTGACGAAATCGAAATCGTCGGTCTGAAAGAAACCCAAAAAACCACCTGTACCGGTGTCGAAATGTTCCGCAAACTGCTCGACGAAGGCCAGGCAGGCGACAACGTCGGCGTACTGCTGCGCGGTACCAAACGCGAAGAAGTGGAACGCGGCCAGGTATTGGCAAAACCCGGTACCATCACCCCGCACACCAAATTCAAAGCTGAAGTGTACGTACTGAGCAAAGAAGAGGGTGGTCGTCACACCCCGTTCTTCGCCAACTACCGTCCCCAGTTCTACTTCCGTACTACCGACGTGACCGGTGCGGTTACTCTGGAAGAAGGCGTGGAAATGGTTATGCCTGGTGAAAACGTAGCCATCACAGTCGAACTGATTGCTCCGATCGCCATGGAAGAAGGTCTGCGCTTCGCCATCCGCGAAGGCGGTCGTACCGTCGGTGCGGGTGTTGTGTCTACCGTAATCGCTTAAAAAACGGTGGCCGTCTGAAAAACGGTGGCCGTCTGAAAAACGCCGCTTCTGTCGAAGCGGCGTTTTTCAGACGGCCTTGTGGCGGCGCGGGTTCAGCCTTTGCGTTCGGGGTGGGTCAGGTGGTAAATCTGCGCCACGGCATCGACGAGGCCGCTGTCGCCGCCGCCTTTGGACAGGGTGTGGGTGGGCGAGTGCAGGAGTTTGTTGGTGAGCTGGACGGAGAGGCGTTCGAGCACTTCTTCGGGCGAGGCGCCTTTGGCGAGCTGTTTCATGGCATTTTCGAGGACGTGGCGGCGGGCGCGTTCGCCTTCGTCGCGCAGGGCGCGGATCAGGGGGACGTTTTCGCGGCTTTTCTGCCATTCGAGAAATTCGGCGACTTTCTGCCCCACCATGGCCTCTGCCTGCGCTGCCGCTTTCTGCCGCGCTTCGCGGCCGCTCTGTACGACTCCGGCCATGTCGTCGACAGTGTAGAGGTAGATGTCGTCGAGTTCGGCAATTTGGGCTTCGATGTCGCGCGGCACGGCCAGATCGAGCATGAAGACGGGCATTTGGTTGCGCAGTTTGAGGGCGTTTTCGACCATGCCTTTGCCGACGACGGGCAGGGGGCTGGCGGTGGAGGAGATAACGACGTCGTAGCGGTGGAGGATGGCGGGGATGTCGGCCAAGAGGCAGGGTTCGGCGTGGATGCCGAGTTTGCCGCACAATTCTTCGGCGCGTGCGAGGGTGCGGTTGGCAACGGTCATCAGGCGCGGGTTTTCGGCGGCGAAGTAGGTGGCGACGAGTTCTATCATTTCGCCCGCGCCGATAAAGAGGACGTTGAGTTTGCCGACGTCGGGGAATATTTGGGCGGCCATTTTCACCGAGGCGGCGGCCATGGAAACGGACTGCTCGCCCACGGCCGTGCCGCTGCGGATTTCTTTGGCGACGGAGAAGGTTTTTTGAAACAGGGCGTTGAGCCAGCTGCCGAGGGCGTTTTGCTCCTGCGCGGTCTGCACGGCGTCTTTGAGCTGGCCGAGGATTTGCGGCTCGCCCAGCACCATGCTGTCGAGCCCGCAGGCAACGCGGAAGGCGTGGCGGACGGTGTCGCTGCAACCGTAGGTGTAGAGATAGGGGCGGATTTCTTCGGGGCTGAGGGCGCGCTCTGCGGCCAGCCAGCCGGTAACGGCTTCGGCATCGCCGACGCAGTAGAGTTCGGTGCGGTTGCAGGTGGAGAGAATGACGGCTTCGCGCGCGGCGCCGCTGTCGGTCAGACCGGCAAGCGCTTCGGGCAGCGCATCGGCGGAAAACGCCAGTTTCTCGCGGATGCCCAGCGGCGCGGTTTGGTGGTTCAGTCCGATAACGGTCAGCTGCATGGCGGGAGGCGGAATGAAAAAACGGCGTATTATAGCAAATTCAGACGGCCTTTATTCATGAAAATGCAATATGAAGCCGCAGAAACGGCGGGATTGAAATAGTGTATGAAGGCCATAAACGGCCTCTCTGCGCAAAACCGCCCGCAGGATAAGGGCGTATAATCCAGAGCCGCCATAAGCCTATAATTTCAAGTTATAAACAAACCGCAAACCAAAGGAACACCGCCATGGCCGAACAGCAGAAAAACGATGCCGCCAATCCCGAACCGGAAGGCGGTTCAAGCCCCGAAACCGCCGCCGCTCCGTCGGGCGAAACCAAAGCCAAACCCGCCATCAAAATCAATGACGCAGCCGACGCGAAAGCCAAACCCGCCGCAAAAACCAAAGCGGCAGGCAAGCCCAAAGAGCAGGTGATCAAGCTCTACGAATCCGGCAAGCGCATCCATCCGAAAAAGGCCGAAGGCCGTTTTGCCAAGCTGCGCATCGCAGCCATCCTTGCCACCCAGTTTGTGTTCTACTGCATCCCGTGGTTCAACTGGTCGGGGCGGCAGGCCGTGCTGTTCGACATTCCCAACCGCCACTTCTTCATCTTCAACCTCTCCTTCGGCATGGCCGACCTGATTTACCTCGCCCTGCTGCTGATTATCTGCGCCTTCGGCCTGTTTTGGTGGACAACCGTGGCCGGACGCCTGTGGTGCGGCTACGCCTGCCCGCAAACCGTGTACACCGAAATCATGCTGTGGATAGACCACTTCGTCGAAGGAGACCGCAACAAGCGCCTGAAACTCGACAAAGAACCGTGGAACGCGCGCAAAATCCGCATCAAGCTCACCAAATACCTGCTGATTTTCGCCGTCTGCGCCTGGACGGGCATCACCTTCGCCGGCTGGTTCACCCCCATCCGCGACTTCGTGCCCGCCCTCTTTAACGGACAGGCGGGCGGCGGCGCCCTCTTTGCCGCCGCCTTCTACGGCTTCGTCACCTGGCTCTTCGCCCACCAGATGCGCGAACAGGTGTGCAAACACATGTGTCCCTACGCCCGCTTCCAAAGCGCAATGTTCGACCCCGACACCCTCATCATCTCCTACGACACCGAACGCGGCGAGCCGCGCGGCGCACGCAAGAAAAACGTCGGCCGCGACGAAACCGATTTGGGCGACTGCATCAACTGCACCATGTGCGTGCAGGTCTGCCCCGTCGGCATCGACATCCGCGACGGCCTGCAATACGAATGCATCGGCTGCGCCGCCTGCATCGACGCCTGCGACGACATCATGGACAAAATGGGCTATCCGCGCGGCCTTATCCGCTACACCACCGAAAATGTCCTCGAACACAAATACGGCGACGGCGACATCAAAAAACAACTGCTGCGCCCGCGCGTTATCGGCTACGGCGCCGTCCTGGCCGTGGTCGTTACCGCCTTCCTCGTCGGCGTGGCCACCCGCCAGACCCTGCGCGTCGACATCATTAAAGACAGGGGCGTGATGGTGCGCGAAAACAGCAAAGGCTGGCTGGAAAACGCCTACAACCTGCGCATCATCAACAACAGCGAAAAAGAGCAGACCGTCACCGCCGCCGTCGCCGGTTTCGACGACATCGCCCTCACCGGCCTGCCCGAAGGCGGCGTCAAAGTCGGCGGACGCGAAACCCTCACCATCCCCGTGCAGGTTTCCACCATCCCCGAATACGCCGACAAAGGCAGCCACTCCATCGAATTCACCTTCACCTACCGCGAAGAAGGCAGCGCCGAAGGCCACACCATCACCGAAAAATCCAACTTCATCGGAGAATGACCGTGAACGGGCAAACCCCTAAACCCTGGTACAAAGAACCCTGGCCGTGGCTGCTGATGTCCGGCCCCGCCATCGTCGTCGTTGCCGCCTTCGTCACCCTCTGGCTGGCCGCCAGCAACAGCTCCGACCTCGTCAGCGACGACTACTACAAAGACGGCAAACACATCGACCTCGACATCAAGCGCGACACCGCCGCCATCGAACGCGGCATCAACGCCCAAGTGCTCATCAGCCCCGACGGCAGCGCCGTGCGCGTCTACCTTTCCGGCCGCTTCGAAAACAGCGTGCCCGTCAAACTGACCCTGATGCATCCGGCGAAAAAAGAATTCGACCAAAGCATCGTCCTGCAAAAATCCGCCGCCCCGCCCTCGGGCGACAAAACCGAATTTACCGGACGCTTCGCCACCCTGCCTCCCACCCAACACTGGTACGTCCGCCTCGAAGACACCGCCCGCATCTGGCGCGTGGAAAACAAATGGATTACCGGCCAGGGCGGCTCGGTCAGCCTCGCCCCGGTGAAAAACCTCGCCAACGCGGCGCAGCAGCGCTAGGGGATTGACATTCGGCATTGCGGCAAGAGGCCGTCTGAAAGCTTAAACCGCCGTCATTCCCGCGCAGGCGGGAATCTTTTACCGGTTACGGACGCATGGTTTCACTACCGTGTGTTGCGGCTCAGACAAGATTCCCGCCTGCGCGGGAATGACGGAACACATCGGCGGCTTGGAGCGAGACCGGACAAAGTTTTAACAGCATGGAAAATGTCGGGTTTCCAAACCCTGCCTGACTATAAAAGGCCGTCTGAAAATATTTCAGACGGCCTTTCTGCATTCAAATTAAACGGCTTACAGATTCGGATTGACGATAATCTTCACCGCCGATTCGTTATTGTGAATCAGCCGCTCGAAGCCTTCCGAAACCAGCTCGTCGAGTTTGATGCGCTGGGTGATGAAAGGTTCGAGATTGATTTTGCCTTCTTCCACCAATTTGATGGTTTCCTGATGGTCGTTGCAGTAGGCGATGGTGCCGCGCACGTCCAATTCCTTCATCACCACGCTGTGTACGTTAATCGTGGCCGGATGGCTCCAAATCGACACAATCACCATTTTGGCGGTGGGTTTGCAGGCTTCAATCAGCGTGTCCATCACTTTGTTGACGCTGGTGCACTCGAAGGCCACGTCCACGCCTTCGCCGTTGGTGAGTTTCTTCACTTCTTCCACTACGTCCACTTCCGACGGGTCGAGAATGTAGTCGGCCACACCGGCTTCGCGGGCTTTGTCTTTGCGCGCTTTGCTCAATTCGGTGATGATGACTTTCAAGCCTTTGGCTTTCAGAACCGCCGCCAGCAGCAGACCAATCGGACCCGCGCCGCCCACCAGTGCCGTGTCGCCCGCTTTCGCGCCGCTTCGCACATAGGCGTGGTGGCCGACGGACAGCGGTTCGATCAATGCGGCTTGGTCAAGCGGAATTTTGTCGGAAATCGGATGCACCCAGCGGCGTTTGACGGCGATTTTTTCGGACAAGCCGCCGCCGCAACCACCCAAGCCGATGAAGTTCATGTCTTTGGAAAGATGGTAGTTGCTGCCCGGGCCGGTCGGCACGTCATCGCGCACGATGTAAGGTTCGACCACAACGTGCTGGCCGACTTTGATGTCGTCCACGCCTTCGCCGACGGCATACACCACGCCGGAAAATTCGTGTCCCATCGTTACCGGCGCCGATTCGCCGGAAATCGGGTGCGGGTGGCCGCAGGGCGGAATGAAGATCGGGCCTTCCATAAATTCGTGCAGGTCGGTGCCGCAGATGCCGCACCAGGCCACATTGATGCCGACCGTGCCGGGGGCGACGGTGGGTTCGGGGATGTCTTCGATGCGGATGTCGCCTTTGTCGTAGAAACGTGCTGCTTTCATGAGTCTGCTCCTTATTTGAGATAGGAAGAAAACCGGGCAGGTTGTGCGGGCAGACGCGGCCGCGGGGCGGGAGGTCTGCCGGACGGCCCGAACCGGCAGTGAAACGTTTGTTTCGGCAGCATTCTACTCCCGCCGCCGTGCTTTGGAGAGAGCGGCGGCACGAAAGATTTTTTTGCAAAACGGCCGTGCAGATGCAGCGGCCGAATGCAGCCGACCAAACTGCGGTATCTGAAAAGTTGTGGCCGTCTGAATGTTGTGGCCGTCTGAAAAACGCCGCTTCTGTCGAAGCGGCGTTTTTCAGACGGCCTTTGGCGGTATCAGTCGAGCAGCAGGCTGTCGTCGGCGATCTGTTCGCCGCGCGTCTGCTCGAACAGGGCAAGCAGGTCGGCAACGTCCATGCCCGCGCGTTCGCTGCCGCCGACGTCCAGCACCACCCTGCCCCGGTGCAGCATGACGGTGCGGCTTCCGTAATCGAGCGCCTGGCGCATGGAGTGGGTGACCATCATGGCAGTGAGGCGGTTTTCGGCGATGATTTTTTCTGTGAGTTCGAGCACGAAGGCGGCGGTTTTCGGGTCGAGGGCGGCGGTGTGTTCGTCAAGCAGCAGGATTTTGCTCGGGCGCAGGCTGGCCATCAGCAGGCTGACGGCCTGGCGCTGGCCGCCGGAGAGCAGGCCGATGCGGTCGGTGAGGCGGTTTTCCAGACCGAGTTTGAGCATGGCGAGTTTTTCGCGGAAGAGTTCGCGGTTTTGCCGGTTGAGGGCGAAACCGAGGCCGCGCCTGCTGCCGCGCGCGTAGGCCAGCGCCATGTTTTCTTCGATGCTGAGGGCTTCGCAGGTGCCGGCGATCGGGTCTTGGAAGACGCGGGCTACAAGGTGGGCGCGTTTGTGGGCAGGCTCGCGGGTGACGTCGCGGCCGTCGATGGCGATGCTGCCGCTGTCGACGGCGATGTCGCCGCTGACGGCGTTGAGCAGGGTGGATTTGCCCGCGCCGTTGCTGCCGATAACGGTGACGAACTCGCCTTCGCGGATGTGCAGGCTCATGCCGCGCATGGCGGGATTGGCCATCGGCGTGCCGGCGTTGAAGGTGACTTTGAGGTTGTCGGCGCACATCATGGGGCGGGTTTCCTTTTTTTCAGACGGCCTTTGAGCGCGGGGATTTGCAGGGCGGCAACAACCAGGAGGGCGGTGATGAGGTTGAGGTCGGTGGGGCGCACGCCGAGGTTTTGCAGGGCGTCGTTGCCCAGGGCAAAGGCGATGAGCAGGCGGTAGACGACGGCGCCGATCACGGCGGCGAGGGTGACGAAGACGATGCGTTTGGCGGGCAGTAGGTTTTGGCCGATGATAACGGCGGCCAGGCCGATAACGATGGTGCCGATGCCGCCGGTGATGTCGGCGCTGCCGCTGGTTTGCGCGAACAGGGCGCCGCCGAGGGCGACGAGGGCGTTGGAGAGCGCCATGCCGAGGATGATCATTTTGCCGGTGTTGACGCCTTGGGCGCGCGCCATGCGTTCGTTGACGCCGGTGGCGCGCACGGCGAGACCGGTTTTGGTGTTGAAAAACCAGTCGAGCAGCAGCTTGGCCGCCAGTACGAAAGCGGCGGCGACGAGGGGCTGCACCCAATATTGGTTGGAAAAATCGGCGGCGACAAAGGGGGAGAAGACGCTGGGGCTGTCGATAAGCGGCAGGTTGGGCGAGCCGCCGGCGATACGCAGGTTGACAGAATAAAGCGCCACCATCACCAAGATGCCCGCGAGCAGCGGCAGGATTTTCAGGCCGACGTGCAGCCAGGCGGTGGCCGCGCCCGCCGCCGCGCCCGCGAAGGCGGCCAACAGGCAGGCAATCCAGGGGTTGACGCCCGCACCGACGGACACGGCGAACACGATGGCGCCCAGCGGGAAGCTGCTGTCGGCGGTGAGGTCGGGGAAGTCGAGGATGCTGAACGAAATCAGCACGCCGAGGGCGACCAGGGCGTAAATCAGGCCGGTCTCGATACCGCCGAAGAAGGCTATCAGGCTCATGGTTTGTCGGTTCTTTCGCGCTTGCGCCCGGTGTTTTCAGACGGCCTCATGTGTACCTGAGGCCGTCTGAAAACGCGTGGCGCTTATTCTTTCACTTCTTTTGCCGTTTTCAGCAGCGCTTCGGGCAGGGCGATGCCCAGCGCGGCGGCGTGTTTTTTGCTGAGGTAGAGTTCGAGGCTGTCGAGTTTTTCCGAGGGCAGTTCGCCCGGTTTTTTGCCTTTGAGCACGGCGGCGGCGAGTCTGCCCGCCTGCTGTCCCGTGCCGAAGGAGTCCATGCCGAGAGCCGCGACGGCGCCGCGTGTGACGGAATCGGCGTCGGAGGCCACCAGCGGGATTTTCATTTCGACGGAGGCTTTGTACATGGATTCGTAGGCGGAGACGACGTTGTTGTCGAGCGAGGTGAAAATCACGTCGGCCTTGCCGCCCAGGCTGCGGGCGGCGGTGAGCACGTCGGCAGAGCGGGCGGCGGGCGCTTCGGCCACTTGCAGACCCTGTTCGGCCGCTTTGGCTTTCAGGCGTTCGAGCACGGTGACGGAGTTGACTTCGCCGGGGCTGTAAACGTAACCGATGGTTTTCAGATTGGGCACGAGCTGTTTCATCAGGTCGATTTGCGGGCCGACGGGCAATTCGTCGGACACGCCGACGATGTTGCCGCCCGAAGGCTCGAAGTTGGCGATGAGTTTGGCGGCAACGGGGTCGGTGACGGCGGTGAAAATGACGGGAACGGTTTTGGTGGCTGCTGCTGCGGCCTGCGCGCTGGGGGTGGTGATGGCGACGATGGCGTCGGGCTGGTCGCCGGCGAATTTTTTCGCAATCTGCGCGGCATTGGCGGTGCTGCCCTGCGCACTTTGGAAGTCGACGGTGAGGTTTTTGCCTTCTTCGAAGCCTTCGCTTTTCAGACCGTCGATCACGCCGGCGCGGATGGTGTCGAGGGCGGGATGGTCGGCGATGGCGGTGACGGAAACTTTTTTCGTATCTGCCGCCGCAGGCGCAGACGCACCGTCGGCAGGAGAAGCATTTTGTTCGGCGGGCGAGCAGGCGGCCAGTACGGCGGCGACAAGCGCGGCGGGGATGGCGGACAGGAAGGCGGCTTTGGCGGTCATGACGACGGGGATTCCATGCGTGTGAAAAGGCGCGATTATAGCGTTTTTTTGTAAGTTTTTGTCAGCGCGGCATAAGGCCGTCTGAAAACGCAAATCGGCGTTTTCAGACGGCCTGTTTGATACTTCGTTGACACTCCGCTTTCAGACGGCCTCCGCGCCCTCTTCCGCTTGCGCCGCATTTTCCTGCGGCGCTTCCAGCTTGGCCAGACGCGCTTCCAGTTCGGCCAGTTTTGTGCGGGTTTTGATCAGCACCTGCTGCTGGATGTCGAACTCTTCGCGCGTCACCAGATCCATTTTGTTGAACGCGCTGCCGAGCATGGCTTTGACGTTTTTTTCCACGTCTTTGGCCGGGCTTTCGGCGATGGTGGCGCTGATTTTGGCGGAGACTTCTTCGAGGATTTTCGAACCGAACATGGCTGCTTCCTTTAATGGCTGAACGATGGTAAGGCGGGCGATTGTAGCGGGAAAGAGGCCGTCTGAAAAGTTGCGGCACGGCGGCGTTTCTTTTGCAAAAAGGCTGTTTTTCCTGACGGGAAACGTCCGCTGCCGCCGAAACTTGCTACAATCGGTTTCCCTTTAACACCCGTTCTCAAGGAGAAAACGATGAAAAAAATCCTGTTTGTTTCCGTATTGGCCGCCGCGGCCGCCGCAGCTTGTGCCGCGCAATACGAAATCGACCCCTTCCACACCAACGCCCGTTTCGAAATCGACCATTTCGGCACCAGCAGCAATGTCGGCGGCGTGTACGAAGTCAGCGGCAAGGTAACGTTTGATGCGGCAAAAAAAACCGGCTCGGTGGAAGCCGTGATGCCGCTCGCCAACCTGCAATCGAGCAGCGCGGCGTTCACCAAACATCTGAAATCGGCCGACCTGTTTAACGCGGAAAAATATCCGGAAATGCGTTTCGTGTCGGACAAATTCGTCTTCAACGGCAAAAAAGTCGCCGCCGTGCAGGGCAAACTCACCATGCTGGGCAAAACCCATCCGGTAACGCTCAAAGCAACCAAATTCAACTGCTATGTCAATCCGATGAAAAAGGCCGAAGTGTGCGGCGGCGATTTCACCGCGCTGATCGACCGCACACAGTGGGGCATGGATTATCTGGTATCCGCCGGCATGACGAAAAATGTGAAGCTGGCGATTCAGATCGAGGCGGTGAAGAAATAGGCCGTTTGAACGCAAAACGGCAGGCCGTCTGAAAGCGCCGCTTCGGCGCAGCCAAAACGGGGAGGCGTGTTAAAATCCGCGGCCTTGTTTTTCAGACGGCCTGCTTTTTTGCGCGCCCGAAGGCCGTCTGAATCTCCCCCTTCCCCACCACACTATGATTCCATCCGACTTCATCGACGAACTTTTGGCCAAAATCGACATCGTCGACATCATCGACGAACAGGTGCCGCTGAAAAAAGGCGGCGCAAACTACATGGCCTGCTGCCCGTTTCACAAAGAAAAAACGCCGTCGTTTTCCGTGAGCCCCAGCAAACAGTTTTACCACTGCTTCAGCTGCGGCGCGCACGGCTCGGCCATCGGCTTCATCATGGAGCATCAGGGGCTGTCGTTTCCCGAAGCGGTGCAGTATCTGGCCGACCGCGCGGGCATGGTCGTGCCGCGTGTGCGCGGGCAGAACGACAATCCCGAAATCCGCGCCGAGCGCAAAAAAAAGCAGCAGACGCTGGAAGAAACCACCGCCGCCGCCGCCGATTTTTACGCCCAGCAGCTCAAGCTCTATCCGGCCGCGCAACAATATCTCGACACGCGCGGCCTGAGCGCGGAAATCACCGCCCGCTACGGCTTAGGCTACGCGCCCGACGGCTGGACGCCGCTCTCGCAAGTGTTCCAGCCCTACCCCAACAGCCCGCTGGTGGAAAGCGGCATGGTTATCCACAATGAAGAGCAAGGCCGCCATTACGACCGCTTCCGCCACCGCGTGATGTTTCCCATCCGCGATGCACGCGGCCAAGTTATCGGCTTCGGCGGGCGCGTGCTCGACGATTCCAAACCCAAATATCTCAACTCGCCCGACACGCCGCTGTTTGACAAAGGCAAAAACCTCTACGGCCTCTACGAAGGCCGCGCCGCCGTCAAAGAAGCGGGGCGGATTTTGGTGGTCGAAGGCTATATGGACGTGGTCGCGCTGGCGCAGTTCGGCATCGGCTACGGCGTGGCCGCGCTGGGTACGGCCACCACCGCCGAACATGTCAAAATCCTGATGCGTCAGGCCGACAGCATTTATTTCTGCTTCGACGGCGACAGCGCAGGCCGCAAAGCCGCATGGCGCGCGCTGGAAAATGCCCTGCCCCAGCTCAAAGACGGCAAATCGCTGCATTTTCTCTTCCTGCCCGAAGAACACGACCCCGACAGCTACATCCGCGCCTACGGCAAAGCGCAGTTTGAAGACGCGCTGGTACACCAAAGCAAACCGCTGTCGGAATACTTCTGGCACGCGCTTTCAGACGGCCTCAACCTCAGCACCCAAGAAGGCAAGGCCGAATTGGTGAAAACCGCCTCGCCGCTTCTGGCGCAGATTACCGCGCCTGCGCTCGCGTTTTTGTTGAAACAGACATTGAGCGAACTGGTCGGCATCGATCCCGCCAACCTCGCCCACCTGCTCGGCCAGGAAGCACCCAAGCGGCACGTCAAAGCCAAAAGCTACAAGCTGCCGCCGCCCGCCATGTCCGGCCGTCCGCAGATACTCACGCTGACACAGCAGCTTATCCGCAGCCTGATGGCCAACCCCGCCTGGGTCGTCCATGTCCGCCTGCCCGAATATTTCGTCCTCGACGGCGACGCCGCCTGCCTCGCCAACATCGCCGACTTCATCCGCAGCAGCCCCGCCCTGCCCGCCCACGCGCAGATTTGGGAACACTTCCGCGGCAGCACCGGCGAACAGATCCTGCGCGGCATCTACCGCAACGGCGGCGCCGACGGAGACGGCGCGGGCGAAGAAGACGAAGCCGCCTTCGCCGAAGGCATGGACAAACTCGCCAAAGCCTTCAAAACCGCCCAAATCGACACCCTAAAACGCAAAGCCGCCGCCGAAGGACTGGATGCGGCGGAAAAACAACTGCTGCTGAAACTGCTGGCTGAGAGGTGAAACCGTTCCCGCCTGCGCGGGAATGACGTTTCTGAAACCTGTTCCTTCTCCTGCTTACAGGATGGGCGGGGGTGATTTGAACGGCATCGATGCGGCGGCAGACAAGCGGTTCTGCGAACCGCCACCCCCTCCCCAGCCCTCCCCCGCGCTTTGGGCGCAGGGGAGGGAGCAGGACGGCTGCGCGACAGCCGAAAATTCAAGAGGCCGTCTGAAAGGGAAACTCCGACGAAGTTAAACACAGTTTCTGTCAAACCAAAATCCGAAAGGCCGTTCCCGCCTTCGCGTGAATGACGTTTCTGAAACCGCCAATCCCGCCGCGCACCAAACTCCCTCCCCTGCGCCAAAGCGCGGGGGAGGGCTGGAGAGGGGGTGGCGGTTCGCAGAACTGCTTTTGTGCCGTTTCTGCAAAAGTGGCCGCAGCGGCGGGAACCCCCCAGTCCGCCCCCGTTTATGCCCCAACGGGGTACAGGCGGATAGGGAACATGTTTTCAGAAACGTCATTCCCGCGCAGGCGGAAACGGCCTTTTCGGCCGTCTGAAAACAAGTGCGGCGCGGCTCATAGGGAGTGTCGCCCCCAATGCGACGCACGCATCATTCGTGGATTACGTCCCTGAGGCCGTCTGAAGCCGCAAAAAACCGCGTGCGTTGCTGCGCAACACACCCTACAGCCCGATTGGATCTGAAAGGGGTGAGGCCGTCTGAAAGGGGTGAGGCCGTCTGAAAGGGGTGAGGCCGTCTGAAAGGGGTGAGGCCGTCTGAAAGGGGTGAGGCCGTCTGAAAGGGGTGAGGCCGTCTGAAAGGGGTGAGGCCGTCTGAAAGGGGTGAGGCCGTCTGAAAGTCGATACGTTCCGAATTGCCGCCTTTGGTGCGGTGTTGCAGCGAACCTGTTTCCTTTTTGAGGGCAATCCATTGGTAAAGGGTTCGGTTGGTAATGCGGAAGGTGCGTGCGGTTTGGCTGATGTTGCCGTGCTGTTCGTAGTGGTCTAATGCTTTTTGACGGAAATCGATAGAGTGAGTAGGCCATAAAACGGGAACGGGTAAGGTGTGGAGTTAAGGGAGAGAATTATATACTTTTTTTTTGGTTAACTATACATCATCGCCCGTCGCCGCTTCCGCTACGACGACAAAATCATCGCCCGATGGCGCAACGGCAAGGGCAGAATCTGCCGCTACACTTTCCGCGAACACCTGCGAGACAGCGGCTATAGCCCACCAACATGGTTCGAACACATCAAAACCAAACCGCGCCCGCCGCGCCGCTGCCGACGGCATCCGCATCAAAGGCCGTCTGAAAACAAAGCTCCAACAAGCTGTTGAACAAACCAAACAGCACGTTTCAAAAGGACAAATATGCACTACACCGACCGCATCGCCAAACTCTACGCCCTCTCCGAAGACGAAGGGTGCCGGAACGAAGCCGCCCTTGCCGCCGCCGAAAAACAGGCGGGCGGAGCGTTGCCCGCCGCGCTGAAACAATACCTGCGCCGCCTCGGCGGCAGCGCCGCCGCCAACCAAAGCTTCAACCGCCTGCTTGCCGCCACCGGCTACACCCGCGACAGCGGCGACGGCTTCCTGATTTTCTGCGAGGAATACCAACAGGCCGCCGTATGGGGCATACGGCACGAAGATTCGGCCGCCGAAGACCCGCCCGTCTACGTCTGCTACAACACGGCCGAAAGCGGCGGCTGGCTGTTGGAAAACGAAAAACTCAGTGCCTTTTTGTGGAAAAACGCCCTTTTCAACGGCACGATGGAAGGGCTGCGCTTTGTCGCCAACTATGTCGGCGAAGAGCCCCTGCCGCCCGCCGCCCTGCAACGCATCGCCGAGCGGCGGCAGCGGCTCGACGAACTTT
The DNA here is from genome assembly GCF_002237445.1 of Neisseria sp. KEM232. NCBI lineage: Bacteria > Pseudomonadati > Pseudomonadota > Betaproteobacteria > Neisseriales > Neisseriaceae > Neisseria > Neisseria sp. KEM232. Next base: position 2,157,202 of record NZ_CP022527.1, on the reverse strand, counting down.
GCGACCGTGGCGCCGACTATTACACGCGCGGCGACACTGATGCCGTTGTCGTCTGCAAAAACGCCGCAGGCGAAGCAACCGGCCTGTTTGTCGGCTCGCAAGACCAAGAATGCTTTAACGAGCTGCTTGATATTTTCGACAGCGACGACGATTGGTCGTATACCAGTTACGACGAAGAGAATGAAGAATAGACTCCACAGCAAAAGATAGGGGGCTGTACTAGATAAGCAGTCATGTCAGACTGCAAAAATGAAGATAACCCGTTGTAAAATAAAAAAGAGTATTCAAAAGAAACTGCTTCAGTTTTTTGTACTCGAAGTTACTGCCCGTTCGGCTGCTGATTTATTGGGCATCCACCCCAATTCAGCAGTGCTGTTTTACCGCAAGATTCGCGAAGTCATCAGCCATCATCTTTCATTGGAAGCCGATACGGTTTTTGGCGGCTCAATTGAGTTGGACGAGAGTTATTTTGGCGGACACCGCAAAGGCAAACGCGGACGCGGTGCGGCGGGAAAGGATTAATCACAGCAAGCTGTTTGCCGACAGACAGAACCATATCAACGGCATTGAAAATTTCTGGAATCAGGCAAAGCGCGTACTGCGCAAATACAATGGAATCGACCGTAAATCTTTCCCGCTTTTCTTGAAAGAATGCGAGTTCCGTTTTAACTTTGGCACACCCTCCGAGCAGCTTAAAGTGCTGCGTCGGTGGTGTGAAATTTAGGGCTTATCTAGTACAGCCCCTATTCTTTTCTTTAAGCCCAACACCCGATGTAATCCCACTCAAAACAACAATCACGCAGCCCATTTCAGCCCGTCTGAATCTGTCGCCCGAGGCGTTTATGGAACGGTACGGCCGTCTGAACGTGGTCGGCGAAAGCCTGACGCAGGACGGAGTGTTTTCGCAGGCGTTGGCTTCCGCGCCGCCTAAAGGCTGGGTGCATGTTGCGGACGGAGCGGAAGCGGCTGCGTTATGGAACGGCACAAGCGACGCGCAGGCGGTGTTTTGGGATATGCCGCAGGGGAAACTGGCGCAAGATGTACCGTCGTTGGCGGGATATTCGTCGGTATCGGCGGACAAAAATGCCATCAATCATATCCGCAACCATCACGGCAATGCGGATACGGAAGCGGTACGCGGGCAGCTTGCAGTTACAGACGGCGATATTGCGCGTATTCCCGAGATTGTCGGCGGGTATGACGGCATCCGTTCGGTTGATATTGCGGGAACGCACAATAAGCGCGTGGTGTTCGCCAAGCGTTTTGATGATGGTTTGGTGGTGTATGTCGCCGAAAGCAGCGTGAGAAAGAAAGATTTGAAAGCTGTGAGTATGTGGAAGTATCCCCAATCGGCCAATGCCCAAGACGCTTTGAATCACGCCATGTCCCTGTACCCAACGCCCGAAACGGAAGGGGGCGTATCCCACATACAGGCTGATGATAGCGCAGCCGCCCCCCTCTTTCAAGACATGACCGCCGAACAGGCGCAGTTTGCCGAAACGGAAGCGGCATACGGCGGGCGCGAAGCCTATGAAGCGGCCAAGGCCGAAGGCAGAACCGAACTGGACTACCGCCAGTGGGTGCAGGTGCGTACGCCTGCGTTCAAGGAGTGGTTCGGCGATTGGGAAAACGACCCGGACAATGCTTCCAAAGTGGTGAATGAGAAGACGGGCGAGCCGTTGGTGGTGTATCACGGGACCCAAACAGATGAACAATTTCATTCATTCAAAACCAACCCATATAATCCATTGATTTTCTTTACTGATGACAAGAATCTTAGTGATGCTTACCGATATGGCAACAGTGGGCAGGTTTTTGAAACCTTTTTGAATGTGCGCAATCCAAATATAGAAGATGCGGAAGGCGCATTTTATGGTTCGTTTTTTGATAAGAAGGAGGGGGAATATACCTCAACAAATGGGTATGCCGCAGATTCGAGAAGGAAAGGATATGACGGCGCGATCATAGATAATGTTCAAGATGCTCCAACGGCTAGATTTGGAGAAATAGTTGCGAATGTATATGTTGTATTCAAGCCCAACCAAATCAAATCCGCCACGGCCAACAGCGGCGCATTCTCGGCAGATAACGACAGCATTCTGTATCAGAGCATCTATGAAGACGCTTTGGACAAGATGGAACGGGCGTTTGGCAAAATGGGCGTGCCGGTTCGCCGCGACACTTCGCGCGTATCGGCTTCGGAATACCTGTATGCCTATCTCGACGACCCCGACGGCGAAAATCCGCGCTATGTGAAGTTCCGCGCTTCCAATCACGATCTGCCCGCGCACTATGCCGACAACTTCGCAGAGCGTACCTATGATGTGAAGTCGGGCAAAAACGCAACACACGTCACAGACGGCGATTGGGCAGACGCAGTCAAATGGTTTGCGAACGAATACGGCCTGAAAATACCGGCATCGGTCAAGGCTTCGTTAACGAAACGGGCGCAAGGCTATTCAGACAGCAAGCTGATCCGCAACACCATCGCGCATTTGGAGAACCAGCTTGCCGCCGTTGAAAAGGCAGCGCAAGACGACAGCATTACCTATACGCGCTCGGGCAGCAAAAAAAGCGGCTACTTCCGTGATGCGGGCGGCAAAACCGTTTCAACCATCCCCCAGTTGTCCGGGCAAAACCAGATGGCGACGAAACAGGAGCAGATTGACGCGCTGCGCGAAATGCTTTCGGCACGCCTGGCCGAAGTGAAAGACCAACTGCTCCGCCAAGACGCACGCGGCATGTTCGACCGCATGGGCAACACCATCGCCCTCTTGAAAAACGCCGACGCTTCGACCTTTATCCATGAGTTCGGCCATTTCGAGTTGGAAGTGATGAGCCGCATCGAGCGGGATTTGCGCGCCGTTCCGGTTTCGGAAATGACGGAGGGCGAGCGGCAGGTGCTGGCGGACTTTCAGACGGCCTTGGACTGGTTCGGCGTGAAGGACGCGGACGCTTGGGCGGCGATGAGCCTTGAAGAACAGCGCGAGCATCACGAGAAATTCGCGCGTGGCATGGAAGCCTATCTGTTTGAGGGCACGGCGCCGAGCGAAGCCCTGCGCGGCGTGTTCAGCCGCATGGCGCGGCTGCTGAAACGCATCTACCGCTCCCTGCTGAATCTGAATGTGGAGCTGTCGGACGACATACGCGGCGTATTCGACCGCCTGCTGGCAAGTGACGGGCAGATTGCGGAAACTTCGTATATCAACGGCGCGACGCTGCTGTTTGCCGAAGACGCGGAATTTCAGGCGATGGACGAAGCCGCGCGGCGCGAAGCAGAGGACGAATTGGGCAGACGCGCCCTGCGCGACATGGCCTTTTCGCGCAACGCCCGCAACCGCGAGATACGCCGCCTGAAACGGGAATACAAGGCCGATTTTGCGCGGGCGGAGATGGATGCGCGGCGCAGCATTATGCGCCAGCCGGTCTATCGCGCATGGCAGTTGTTCACGGCGAAGATGACGGATGAGGACAGGATAGACGGCAACAGCAAGGAAGAGCGCGAGTTCAGACGCAAGGCCAAAGTGTTGCAGGGCAAGCCCGTGTACACCATCGAAACGCGCAACGCGCCGACCGACAACAAGGCTTTGCGCGATTGGGCAGCCGATTTGTTTGAAAAAGCGGGCGGCAAGGCAGTCAATCCCGAAATCGGCGAAGTGGCCTTAACGCGCAAGTCGGTAAAAGATTCAATGGCGCACGGCATGAATCCGTTTAAGGCCGCTGCGTTTGAAGCTGTGCCGTCTGTGATTGAAAACGGGGTAGTAGTGGCGAAAGCCGATCACGACCGTCTGACAAGTTTCTTTGTCAGTGCACCCGTGCGGATTATGGGCGAGGAAGACATTGTTACCGTTTTGGTACACAAAGACATGAACACGCAGAAAATGTATCTGCACAGCGTGATCGCAAAAGAAAACCTCCTGAAAACAACCCCTTTAAACGAATCCACCGCTGATACTCCGGTATCCGAGCCGCGTGGAGGGTTGCAGTCAGGAGGGATTCCGAATCAGGCTCTTACCGGATTGGACGGTGATTCCGCCGCCGGTGCCGGAGCATCCGAGCCGCGCGGGAAACCCGATACGGAAGTTCTGCCGACGGGCAAGTTGCAGTCGGAAGATGTAGCCAGTGTACTCTCTAAGCTGCTTGCTTACAAGCCCAAAACCGACCGCACCGCGCTTGATCCGTCGTCCGACACCCTCATGGCCGCCATTGCCAAACTGGGCGGCCTGAACAAAGACGAGCTGGTGCGCGAGTGGGGCTTGGATGCGAAAGACAAAATCCCCGCGCCGGTATTCGGTATGCCCGTTCTGCGGCGCACGAAAGGCCGCAGCATCGACGAGATGGCGGAACTGCTGGCCGAAGAGGGCTATCTGCCCACCGACAACGGCAAGGCCGACGTGCGCGATTTGGAAGAGCGTTTTTCAGACGGCCTCTCGGGGCGCGATTGGTACAGCCGCCACTACGTGCCGCGCGAAGAGAGAAAGGCGGGCGAAGACGTCGTCAATCCCTACGCCCTGAACGCCGTGCGTCTTGACGAAGACAGCCTGGCCGTCTTCTGTGCAGCAGCAATCTGCCGTCTTCCAAGAGGCCGTCTGAAACCGACCGCAGCCTGCCTCCCCTTTCAGACGGCCTTTCGGCTACAATTCCGCCCCCTTTACTCTCTATTAAGCAAACCCGCCATGAAAAACATTGTTATCCTGATTTCCGGACGCGGCAGCAATATGCAGGCCGTTGTCGAAGCCGCCATTCCCGACGTCCGCATCCGTGCCGTGCTCAGCAACAACGAACACGCTGCCGGACTGGTTTGGGCGGCAGAGCGCGGCATCGCCACCGCCGCCCTCAGTCACAAAAACTACCCTGACCGCGCCGCCTTCGATACCGCCATGGCAGCCGAAATCGACCGCTACGAGCCCGATCTCGTCGTCCTTGCCGGCTTTATGCGCATCCTGACGCCGGAATTCTGCCGCCGTTACGAAGGCCGTCTGATCAACATCCATCCTTCCCTACTGCCAGCATTCCCCGGCCTGCACACCCACCGGCGCGCCCTCGATGCCGGCTGCCGCCTTGCCGGCTGCACCATCCACTTCGTCACCCCCGAACTCGACTGCGGCCCGGTTATAGCACAGGGCGCCGTACCCGTTTTCGACGGCGATACTGCCGACACTCTTGCAGAGCGCGTCCTCGCCGTAGAACACAAACTGCTGCCGCAGGCCGTCGCCGACTTTGCCGCAGGCCGTCTGAAAATATCCGGAAACCGCGTCAGCAACACCCGCTCTGCCGATTCGGATACATTTTTGTCCAACTGACTGCTTTCCGGCAGACGCGGAAAAAGGCCGTCTGAAACCGGTTTCGGCTTTCAGGCGGCCTTTGGTTTGTCCGCAGTTACTTTCCTGACATTAGCCACAAAACCGCACATCACCGCCGTTACAGACAAAACAAAACCGCTGTCGCGACAGGACGGCGGTTTTGTGCATAACAAGCTGTACGGCAGAAATCAGCCCTGTGCTTTGCGGGCAGGCAGTTTTTCTTTGATGCGGGCGGCTTTGCCGGTCAGACCGCGCAGGTAGTACAGCTTGGCGCGGCGCACGTCGCCACGGCGTTTGACTTCGATTTTTTCGACGTTGGGGGAGTAAAGCTGGAAAGTACGCTCGACGCCTTCGCCGCTGGAGATTTTGCGGACGATGAAGTTGCTGTTCAAACCGCGGTTGCGGCGGGAAATAACAACGCCTTCGTAAGCCTGCAGACGGCTGCGGTTACCTTCGACCACACGCACGGATACGACAACGGTGTCGCCCGGTGCAAATTCGGGGATGGTTTTGTTCAGGCGGGCGATTTCTTCCTGCTCGAGTTGTTGGATTAGATTCATTGTTTTTCCTAAATTATGATTGGATTTCCCGTTGCTCCTGCTCGATTTTCTGCAAGAGGCGGGCTTCCTGTGGGATCAAACTGCGCCGTGCCAGCAAATCCGGCCGGCGCACCAAGGTGCGTCGCAGCGATTGTTCCAACCGCCACTCGGCTATCAGGCCGTGGTTGCCCGAACGTAAGACTTCGGGAACAACCATGCCCTGAAATTCTGTGGGTCTGGTGTAGTGCGGACAATCCAAGAGGCCGTCTGAAAACGAGTCCTGCTCGGCAGAGCGCGCGTCGCCCAATACGCCGGGCACCAGTCTCAATACCGCATCCATCAGCATCATAGCGGGCAATTCGCCTCCGGAGACGACGAAGTCGCCGATACCGATTTCTTCATCAACGCCGCTTTGCAGCAACCGCTCGTCTATGCCTTCGTAGCGGCCGCACAGCAGTATAAGATCGGAAAGCTGCGCCAGTTCTGCTGCTTTTGCATGGGTCAGCGCTGCTCCCTGCGGGCTGAGGTATATCACCCTGCCCCTGCCGCTTTGCGTCTGCGCCCGTGCGGCTTCGATGGCGGCATAAAGCGGCGGTGCCATCATAATCATGCCCGGTCCGCCGCCAAACGGTCTGTCGTCGATATAGCCAAGTTTGTTGTCGGCAAAACGGCGCGGGTTGACCGCTTCAAACTGCCAAAGCCCCTGTTGCAGCGCCCTTCCGGTCACGCCGTAGCCGGTAATGCTGTCGAACATTTCCGGAAACAGGGTAATCGCTTGGATTTTCATCAGTAATCCGCAGCCCAATCGGCGGTGATGGTACGGTTTTCGCGGCTGACGTCATCGATAAAGTAATCAACGAAAGGAATCAGCTGCCGCCCTTTGTCGCCGTCGACGATGAGAATATCGTGCGCACCCGTTTGCATCAGCCCGGACACTGTACCGAGAGATTCGCCGCTGCGGCTGATAACCGCCATACCGACCAAATCCGCCCAATAATATTCTCCTTCTTCGGTTTGGGCGAAGTCGGCGCGGCTGATTTCGATGGTGTAGCCGCGCAGGGCGTGCGCGGCATCACGGTCGTTTGTGCCGGAAAATTTGACTTGCAGTTCGCTGCCGTTCAGTTTCCCGGCCTCAACTTCGACCTGAACGGCATGTGTGTCTTTACGCAGACGCCACTGCGGGTAATCCAGCAGGCTGTCGGCGTATTCGGTGTCAGCCGAGACTTTTACCCAGCCTTTCACGCCGAACGCGCCTTTGATGTAGCCCATGGCTACCCATTGCGTTTCGTCTGCCATAAATTAAGCGGCTGCCTGTTGCTCTTTAACCAGTTTGGCAACGGAATCGCTCATTTGCGCGCCTTGGCCGACCCAGTGGTTCAGGCGTTCGCTGTTCAGGCGGACGCGTTCCTGTTTTTCGTTGGCAACGGGGTTGTAGAAGCCGACGCGTTCGATGAAGCGGCCGTCGCGGCGGTTACGGCTGTCGGTCACGACAACGCTGTAAAAGGGACGTTTTTTCGAGCCGCCGCGGGCCAAACGGATAACTACCATGTTTATTTTCCTCAAATGAAAGTTCGGAGATACACAAAGGCGCGGATTTTAAGCTGCTTTGGCGGCTTCGCGCAAGCGTTTATTGCCGCAGCAGGCGGTTTTTCGGGCGTTTTTCTTTTTGCAGCGGCAGCTTCGCGGAAAAAAGGCCGCCGTCCTCCGCCGAAGGCGCGGTTTTGAAACCCAGTTTTGCGGCCAGGGCGAGCATGGCGGCGTTTCCGGCGAGGATTTCGGCGCAGACGGAACGGTAGCCCTGCCGCCCGGCGCTACGCACCAGCAGCCGCATCAGATACTGCGCCAGTCCCTGCCTTTTCATGTCGGCGGCCACGGCGATGCCGAACTCACAGGCGTCGGGGAAACGCAGGCAGGCGTATTGCGCCCAGCCGGCCATCTCGCCATTGCCGTACCACGCGGCAACGGCTGCCTCGCGGGCATAGTCCAAACGGCTGAAACGGGCAAGGCGCTCGCCCGGCAGTTCTTTGACGGCGCTCATAAAACGCGTGCGGCGGTCGTTTTCGTCCATGTTGCGGACAAACTGCTGCAAGGCTTCGGCGTCTTCGGGCAAAAGCGGGCGGACGAAAAGTATCCGTCCGTCGGCGGCGGTGAAGAAGCGGCCGTCTGAAAGCGGCGCGGCGGCAAAAAACGGGGAGCTTTGTCCGTCGGCTTCCCGGGCGACAGACAGGCTTTCCGTCTGCATCCGTGCAGCGGCGGTATCGACGCGGATACACAGCGATTGCAGCTGCGGCAGGCCGTAAGCGGCGGCATTGAGGGAAAACAGCAGCTGTTCCAGCGCGCCGGTCAGCCTGCTGCCGCCGAAAAAGCGGTTTAGGCGGCGGGCGTGGCCGGTGTCGAAGGGCGGCAGAAGCATCACCGTCTGTCCGCGGTATTGCGCTTCAAGCACCGCGCCGTAGTGCGGCAGGATGCGGTAGGACAAAAGGCCGTCTGAAAACAGGTTTTCCGCTTCCGTCGGCGGCAGGTGCAGGGCGGCGGCAAGCTCGGTTGGATGCTCGGACAACAGCGCGGCCTGACGCAAATCGGGCGGCGACGGCGTCTGCTGCGGCGGTTTGGCGGCGGTTTGCCGCTCTTTGCGGATGCGCTGCCACGCGCTTTGCGCCGCCAGCGTGCGTACTGCCTGCTCGGATGTATCGAAAGTCAGAAGGCCGTCTGAAAACCCTGCCGCCGCGCTGCCTGCGGCCAGATAAAGCGGCGTTTCGCTCTGTTTTTGCAATTGGGCAAGCTGCGGCACGGCATCGGGGCGTTCGGCGGCCGACACCAGCAGGGCGCGGCAGTCTTGCCCGTTCAGCGCGGCGGCGGCCAAATCGCGGATTTCCAGAGGATTGGCGTGGCGGCCGTAGGCAGGCAGGACTTGCGGCTGCACACCGGCGGCGCGCGCCATATCGGCCAGCCAGCCCGTTTCGCCACCGCCGAGGATGTGGACGCCCGCCGCGTGGCGCAGGCGCGGCAGGCAGGCGGCGTGCACGGCGGCGCGCAACTCGTCGGGCGTGCGCGTCGGCAATGCGCCGCAGCGTCCGCACAATGCGTGCAGCAGCGCGGTTTCCTGTTCGGACAGGCTTTGCGCGGCGTGGAGAATGATCTGTTTGTCCTGCGCCGCGAGCCGCAGCGTGCTGTAAAAAGCGGCATCCTGTCCGGGCAGGTATTGGACAACCAGCACATGGCTGCCCGCGTCTTCGCGGAAACGGTTCAGCCACGGGTCGGGCGGCGCGGCGGGCGTCAAGCCGGCGGCAAAGGAAAAGCCGACATTCAAACCGTCCAGCCGGTGGAACACGTCACGGCAGAAGCCGTCCTGCCGCCCGATCAACGCCACGCGCCCCGCTGCGGGAAACAGGCCGCCGCCGTTGGCATACAGACCGTTTTGCGGCAGGTTGAAACCGTCTTCGCCGCAGAGCAGAAGCTGCGTCGGCGCATCTTCGCCGCCTGCCGCTTTCAGCAGCGCGGCGTATTCGCCCGCGCCGCCGTCTTCACCGTCGGCCGTCAGCACCAGCACGCAGGGCACGCCCGCCGCCGCACAGGCCGCCACCGCGCCCGCCCTGCCCTGCGCGTTGACGGCAACCACGGCTGCGTCGGGCGTTTCGCCGATCTGCGCCACCGCCGCATAAGCCGCCAGCCCTGCCACGGTTTTGCGTCGCAGGTTGACGGGTGTGAGCCGACCGTAGAACGGCCGGTGCAGCAGGGCGGCAAACACGCGCCCGCCGAGGGTTTCCATGCGCTGGCTGGCGCCGATAACGGCGATGTGGCGGGCATCGAAAAGCGGGGTCAGGGGAAGGGGCAGCATGGTTTTCTCCTGTGCGGCGGTTTCAGACGGCCTCTTTATAAAGGACGGGAGGCGCCCCGCCTTCGCGGGGATGGCGTTTCTGGAAAGACGGACTTTGCGGCGGAGACCGTCTGAAAAAGCGGTTGGTCTGTTTCCAGATAGCTTTTTATTTTGAATGATTGGCATGGTTTGCAGCAAACCAAAACCACGTGCGTTGCTGCGCAACACGCCCTACGGGGAGGAACGGTTTCCGCTTCGTGCCGCGTGTTTGCTGCGGCACGCACTCTACTGACGGAGGCCGTCTGAAAATCAAGGCGGCTCGTTTTCAGACGGCCTGATTGATGGCGGCGGGACGGTTTTTGGTTCTCCAAACCGCGTGCGTTGCTGCGCAACATACCCTGCAACAGGCCGTCTGAAAGGTTTTTCTGAGAAGGATTTTACAGATAAGGCTCGAGGGTGCGGCGGAGGATTTCCGTGTCTTCGACGGCGGTGATTTCGGCTTGGCCGAGGCGTTCGAGGCCGATGAAGCGCATGACGCCGCCGCTGACTTTTTTGTCGTGGCGCATGTGTGCGAGCCATTGTGCAAACGGGAATTTCGGCGGCGCGTCGGGCAGGCGGGCGCGGCGGATGAGGGCGGCGGCGCGTTCGGTATCGGCGGCTTTCAGACGGCCTGTCTGTTCGGACAGGCGGCAGGCGAGCACCATGCCGGCGGCGACGGCTTCGCCGTGCAGCCAGTTGCCGTAGCCCATTTCGGCTTCGACGGCGTGGCCGAAGGTGTGGCCGAGGTTGAGATGCACACGGATGCCGCGTTCGGTTTCGTCGGCGGCGACGATGTCGGCTTTCATTTTGCAGCAGTGGTAGACGGTGTGCGCGAGGGCTGCGGGCTGCTGCGCCATCACGGCGTCGATGTTGTTTTCCAGCCAGTCGAGAAAATCCGCGTCGCCCAACAGGGCGTATTTGATGACTTCGGCCATGCCTGCGGAAAATTCGCGCGGCGGCAGGGTGGCGAGGGCGGTGAGGTCGGCGAAGACGGCCTGTGGCTGGTAAAACGCGCCGATCATGTTTTTGCCCAGCGGGTGGTTGACGGCGGTTTTGCCGCCGACGGATGAGTCGACCTGGCTTAAGAGGGTGGTGGGGATTTGGACGAAGGGGACGCCGCGCTGGTAGGTGGCGGCGGCAAAGCCTGCGGTGTCGCCGATAACGCCGCCGCCGAGGGCGATAAGGGTGGTGCCGCGTTCGGCGTGGCGGCGCAGGAGTTCGTCGTAGATCAGGTTGAGGGAGTCGAAGGTTTTGTAGGCTTCGCCGTCGGGCAGGATGACGGGGAAGTGTTCGACGCCGAGGCTGTCTAAGGCCGTCTGAACGTGTTTGAGGTAGAGGGGGGCGACGGTAGTGTTGGTGATGACGGCGGCTTTTTTGCCGACGTAGGGGGCAAGGTGCGGCGCGAGGCCGGACAGCAGGTTTTCGCCGATAAAGATGGGGTAGCTGTGCGACGGGGCGGCGACGGTGAGGGTGCGCATGGTTTAGTCCTGTTGGAGAAGTTGCAGGATGCGGGCGACGGTTTTGCGGCCGTCGTGTTGGTCGGCTTCGACGACAAGGTGGGCGGCAGCGCGGTAGACGGCGTCGCGCGCGTCGTAGAGGGCGCGCAGTTTGGTCAGCGGGTCGGCCACTTGCAGCAGCGGGCGGTTTTTGTCGCAGCGGGTGCGCTCGAGCAGGATTTCGGGCACGGCGTGCAGGTAGATAACGGTGCCGCGTTCGTGCAGGCGGCGGCGGTTTTCTTCGCGCATGGCCGCGCCGCCGCCGGTGGCAAGGACGATGCCGTCAAGGGCGGTGAGCTCGTCGATAACGGCCGCTTCGCGGATGCGGAAGCCTTCTTCGCCCTCCATCTCGAAGATGGTGGGAACGGACACGCCGGTGCGCCCGCAGACGGTTTGGTCGCTGTCGTAAAACGGACGGTCGAGCCGTTTGGCAAGCTGTCTGCCGAGGGTGGTTTTGCCCGCGCCCGGCAGGCCGATTAGGAAGAGGTTGTTTTTGGCTGGGTTCATGGCAACGTATTTTAACCGAAAAATACGGAAATCTGCGCTGTGTGAAAAAGGCTTTCAGACGGCCGTCTGAAAGCCTTTTTCTGGTTATTTTTTGTCGGCGCTTTGCTTTGCCGCTTTTTTTTCTGCTTTGGCGGCTTTGCGTTTGGCGCGGGACTCGGCCATTTTCTCGCGGTAAAAGCGAATGCGGGTGCGTTTTTTCCACCAAAACCAGCCGATAACGGCCGCGCCGATGCCGATGGCGGCGAACAGGCCGTGTTGGAGTTGGTGGACGGTTTTCATCAGCCAGTCGCGGTTGGTGGCGCCGTAGTCGCCGAGATAAACCCAGATGGGCACGGAAATCAGGGCGGCGAGGCCGTCCATCACGATAAAGCGCAGCACGGACACTTTGCCGCTGATGCCTGCGGTCATGTAGATGGGGGTGCGCAGGCCGGGCAGGAAACGGGCGACGAAGAGCACCCAGTTGCCGTATTTTTCAAATTTTTCTTCCACCTGCGCGTAGCGCTTGGGCGTCATGACGCGGGCGATGGGTTTGAATTTGAGGATGTTGTCGCCCCAGATGCGTCCGGCGGCAAACACCAGCCCGTCGCCCGCCAGCACGCCCGCCATGCCCACGGCAACCATGATGTGCACGTCGGTATAGCCAAGGCCGGAGATGATGCCGCCGGTGACGAGGGTGATGTCTTCGGGAATGGGCACGCCGAAGCCGCAGGCGATAAGCACCGAAAACACGGCTGCGTATCCGTATTGGAGGAAGAAACTTTCTAAAAAGGCAGCCATAAATCCTGTTTCCTGTCGGGCGTTGTCGAAAAACCGAAACCTGATGCCGCGCGGCATCAGGCCGTCTGAAAGAAGCGGCGGATTATACCGTATCACAAGCCATGCGGCGCGCCGTTTTTACACCGTTTAGCCCTGCGGGCGCAGCAGCAAATCCGCGCAGAAAAACCGTCTGCGCCGCACAGCTGCGCGGTTCAGACGGCCTGTTTCAGAAACGTCATTCCCGCGCAGGCGGGAACGGCCTTATCCGGCCGCTTGGCGGATGGCGTCGGCGATTTTCTCCGCGCCCTGTTTGGCGGCGTCGGCGCGGCGTGCTTCGACCATCACGCGCACTACCGGCTCTGTGCCCGATGCGCGCAGCACCACGCGGCCTTCGCCCGCAAGGCTCTGTTCCACTTCGGCCAGCACGGCGGCCGACGCGCCCTGCCAGTCGCGCCCTTTTTCAATGCGCACGTTAATCATGGTTTGCGGGAAGGCTTTCCAGTCCACCGCTGTTTCCAAGTCCTGCCCCAGAATTTGCAGGGCGGCGAACACTTGCAGGGCGGAGATGATGCCGTCGCCCGTGTTGTGTTTGTCCATGCACAGCACATGGCCGGAGGCCTCGCCGCCCACCAGCCAGCCGCGCTCGTGCAATTGTTCGAGCACGTAGCGGTCGCCGACTTTGGCGCGCGCGAAGGGGATGTTTTTTTCCTGCAAGGCCAGCTCCATCGCCATATTGGTCATGACCGTGCCGACCACGCCGCCCAACGGCAGCCCTTCCTGCGCGCGGGCTTTGGCGATAACGTAGATGAGTTTGTCGCCGTCGTAGACGCGGCCGTTTTTGTCGGCCATCAGCAGGCGGTCGCCGTCGCCGTCGAGGGCGATGCCGTAGTCGGCTTCGTTCTGCAAAACGGCGGCCTGCAGGTTTTTCGCATAGGTTGCGCCGCAGCGCTCGTTGATGTTGTAGCCGTTGGGTTCGTCGGCGATGCTCACCACTTCCGCGCCCAGCTCGTGGAACACTTTCGGTGCGACGCCGTAGCCCGCGCCGTTGGCACTGTCTACCACCAGTTTCAGGCCGCGCAGGTCGAAATGGTTGGGGAAGGTGGATTTGCAGAACTCGATGTAGCGGTCGTCGGCGCCGTTGATGCGGCGGGCGCGGCCGAGGCGGTCGGAATGCTCGGTTTGCGCCGTTTTGTCCAATTCGGCCTCGATTTCCAGCTCGATTTTGTCGGACAGCTTCACGCCGCCTTCGGCAAAAAACTTGATGCCGTTGTCGGCATAGCCGTTGTGCGAGGCGGAAATCATCACGCCCGCCGCCAGCCGCAGCGCGCGCGTCAGATAGGCGATGCCGGGCGTGGGCAGCGGGCCGGTCTGGATTACGTTCACGCCCGCCGAGGTGAAGCCCGCCACCAGCGCCGCTTCCAGCATATAGCCGGAAATGCGCGTGTCCTTGCCGATAATCACCGTCGGCCTGCCCTTGCCGTCGTGTTTTACCAGCACGCGCCCGGCGGCATAGCCCAGTTTCAACACGAAATCGGGGGTAATCGGAAATTTGCCCACCTCGCCGCGCACGCCGTCGGTGCCGAAATATTTTTTAGCCATGATTCTGCTCCTTTTTATAGAATGAAAATATAGAATGAAAACGGAAAAATAATTTTGAAAAACAGCAGTTAAGCGCGTAATAAACCGCCATATTGAGCCATGCGCCACGCTTTCTCGGTCTTTGTGCATCGGAGGCCGTCTGAAAGGCTTTTCAGACGGCCTCATATCCCGTCAAGCCAAATCCCCACCCAGCGCCGCCCACACTTTTAGCGCGTCGGCGGTTTCCTTCACATCGTGCACGCGCAGGATGTTTGCGCCGCGCGACACCGCCGCCAGCGCCGCCGCCACGCTGCCCGCCGCCCGTTCAGACGGCTTCTCTTCGCCTGTCAGCGCCCCGATCATCCGTTTGCGCGACACACCAATCAAAAGCGGCAGGCCGCATTCCCGCGCCAGCGCCCACAGGCCGCGCATCAGCGCGGTATTGTGTTCCAGCGTTTTGCCGAAACCGAAACCCGGATCGAGCACCAGCCGCCGCCGCGCAATGCCCGCCGCTTCGCAGGCCGCCGCGCGTTCGTTCAGATAGGCCGCCACTTCCGCCACCACATCGCCATAGGCGGGATTGTCCTGCATCGTCTGCGGCAGCCCCTTCATATGCATCAGGCAGACGCCGACCATCGGATGCCGCGCCAAAAGCGCCGCCGCACCCGCATCTTCCAGCGCCTGCACATCATTAATCACGTCCGCCCAGCCCGCATCCAGCAGCCGCCGCATAATCTCCGTGCGCCGCGTATCGACACTAATCGGCACATTCCATTTCGCCAGCTCGGGCAGTACCGTCGACAGCCGCCGCCACTCCTCTTCCGCCGACACAAAATCCGCTCCCGGCCGCGTCGATTCGCCGCCCACGTCCAAAATGTCCGCGCCGCCGCGCAGCAGCTTTTCCGCATGCGCGAGCGTGTCGGCCGCAGCCGCCGCATAAGTGCCGCCGTCGGAAAACGAATCGGGCGTCACATTCACAATGCCCATGATTTTCGGCGCGGCCAAATCCAATTCAAACCGCCCCGCCTGCCAAATCCGTTCCATACCCTGCCCCGCCCTTGTGAAAAAGGCGCGATTATACAGCAGGGCGGGCAAGACCACGGCAGACTAATCCGCTACAATGCCGCCTTTTTCCGACACGTTTTCAGACGGCCTTTTCGCCCGCAAAAGGCCGTCTGAAAGCCATGTTCCAACCCGGTTAAAAACCGCGCCAAATACCATGAACAAAACCCTCCACGCCGCCGCCCTGCGCCGCATCGAAGACAAAATCGGCCACCGCTTCGCCGATCCCGCCCTGCTCTTGCGCGCCCTCACCCACCGCAGCCACTCGTCCGCCCACAACGAGCGCTTCGAATTTGTCGGCGATTCCATCCTCAACTATGCCGTCGCCAAAATGCTGTTCGACGCCTATCCCGACCTGCCCGAAGGCCGCCTCTCCCGCCTCAGAGCCAACCTCGTCAACCAAGAAACTCTGGCCGAAACCGCCGCCGCCATCGGCCTGGGCGACGGCTTGCTTCTGGGCGCGGGCGAACTCAAAAGCGGCGGTTTCAGACGGCCTTCCATCCTCGCCGACGCCCTCGAAGCCCTGTTTGCCGCCGTCAGCTTCGATGCCGATTTTGCCGCCGCCGAAGCCGTCGTCCGCCGCCTGTTTGCCGAGCGCGTCCGATCCGCCGACTGCGGCGAAACCGAAGCCAAAGACGCCAAAACCCGCCTGCAGGAAGCCTTGCAGGCACAGCGCTTCGCCCTTCCAAAATACCGCATCGAACATCAGGAAGGCGAAGGCAGCGACGCCCGTTTCACCGTTTCCTGCGACTTGGGCGAACTCGGCTTCATCTCCACCGCCGAAGCATCCAGCCGCCGAGCCGCCGAACAGCAGGCCGCCGCCGAAGCCTTCGCCTGGCTCGCCGAACGCCATCCGGTTTCCGCCCCCGCGAAAAAACGCAAAAGCCGCCACGGCAAAAAGGCCGTCTGAAAGCAAAGTTCCAGCGGAGCGAACAATGAACAGCTTCTCCCCCGATTTGCACGACCGCAAAATCCTCGGCGCCCGCCACCACCCGCAGCAGGAAACGCTGGACATCTTCCTCGACGGCGGCACGCTGCGCCTCAGCTCCGTCGCCGCCTTCCTGCTGCAAACGCTGACCGAACAAAACATCATCCTCGACGTCTACACCTACCCGTCCCGCCAAGCTCCGCAAAGCTGGCTGGACGAATACCCGTGGTTGGAAGACTTCACAGACGACGCCTACCGCTTCGTCTTTATCTGCCCGTCCGCAGGCTGCATCGGCATCATCGTCCAGCGTACAAACGGCACCATCGAATATTCGGCGGAGTAAAACCGATT
Source organism: Neisseria sp. KEM232 (assembly GCF_002237445.1). Lineage (NCBI taxonomy): Bacteria > Pseudomonadati > Pseudomonadota > Betaproteobacteria > Neisseriales > Neisseriaceae > Neisseria > Neisseria sp. KEM232. The sequence goes on along the minus strand of NZ_CP022527.1, from coordinate 2,140,826 downwards.
TCAGACGGCCTTTGCCCGTAAGGCCGTCTGAAAAACAAAAAGGCCGTCTGAAAAGCATTTTGCTGCTTTTCAGACGGCCTGATTGTTTGCCGACTGCCTGCGTTACGACGGCACAAAAGCGCCGATAAGAGGTTTCAGACGGTCTGTCTGCTGCGCGTTCAGGCGGATTTGAATCAGGGAAATGCCGCTGCATTGTCGGACTTCGGGCGTCGGCCACAGGGTCAGCAGGCCGCCGCAGGTAAATTCGAGGGTTTTCATGATGCGTTCAAGCCGTTCGGGGGTGGGTCAAAAATACTGTTGCGTGCGGCAACGCCTGCCTTAGGGCGTGTTGACAATCAACATTTTGGCAGCTTTTCCGTCCTAAAACGGCATCTGCCGCGTTGAAAATACTCGCCTATGTCGCATTTTCGCCTTGCATCTGCCGTTTTATGCCAAAAAATCCGCTTCAAAAGTTGAATGTCAACACGCCCTAGCACGGCTGCGTTCAGCCGCGTTTCATTATGCGTGCGGTTTCGTGCCAGAAGCCGTCGGGACGGCGTTCGAGGGCGGCGAAGAGGCCGTGCGGTTCTTGGCGGATTTGCCGCCAGTCTTGCGTTTCATCTTCGCGCACCCGTGCGGGGGCGAGGTAGGACAGGCGCGGCAGGCGGGTGTAGCGCAGGCCGTCTGAAAACCCGTTTTCAGACGGCCATTGGTCGAAATAAAGGCCGTGCCAGCCCAGCGGGTTGAGCGGGCTCTGCCAAACGGCGGCGGCGGGGGCGAACAGGGTGCCGCGCAGGATGCTGACGCTGCGCGGCTCGCGGGAAACGCCCGCTGCGGCCAAAGCTGCCCGCCCTGCTCCGCTCTGTGCGGCGGCAAGCTGTTTTTGCAGCTTGGCGGCTTTGGCGGTAAGGCGGTCTTGCGGGTTGAGGCCGACAAAGCCGTCGGGGCTGCCGTCGGCCGCGCCGTAGTATTTGCAGGCCAATTCGATGTGATAGGGCGTGCCGCTGAGTTCGGCGATGAAATCGAGTTCGCCCGCCGTGTTCAGGCCGTCTGAAAGGCGGAGGTTGCGGGCGAGCAGGCGGCTGTGCGGGGCGGTGTCCAGCCAGAAGGCAAGCAGGCTTTCGGCGTAGCGGCCGAGGCGGCCGTGGTGCGGGGCGTCGGCGGCGAGGCGGGCGGCAAGCGGTGCGGGATCGTCGTCCAAAGCGAGAAGGTAGCGGAAGCCGCCTTCGCCCAGCAGGGTGCGCACGGGCAGTTCGCAGCCGCTGTGCCAGGGGGCGGGGGCGGTGAGAATAGCGGCAAGGGCGCGGACGTGCGGGTCGGCGAGCCGCCACCAGAGGGCGTCGAGGGCGTAGTTCATGGTTCGGCAAAGGAGCGGGCGGAATGTTTCAGACGGCCTCAAAGTATGTTTGAGGCCGTCTGAAAAGAAGTTTAGCGTTGCGCCTGGAAGGCGGCAAATTCGCGCAGGAAGTTGGCGAGCATGTCGTGGCCGTGTTCGGTGAGCAGGGCTTCGGGGTGGAACTGCACGCCTTCGACGGCGTATTCTTTGTGGCGCAGCCCCATGATTTCGCCGTCCTGCGTCCATGCGGAGATTTCGAGGCAGTCGGGCAGGCTGTCGCGTTCGACGGCGAGGCTGTGGTAGCGCGTGCAGGTGACGGGGTTGGGCAGATTGGCGAACACGCCGCCGTTGTTGTGGTACACGGGCGAGACTTTGCCGTGCATCAGCTCTTTGGCGCGGACGATGCAGCCGCCGAAGGCTTCGCCGATGGCCTGGTGGCCGAGGCACACGCCCAAAACAGGCAGCCTGCCCGCGAAATGCCGTATCGCCTCCACCGACACGCCCGCTTCTTTGGGCGAGCAGGGGCCGGGGCCGATCACGAGATACTGCGGCGCGAGGGCGGCGATTTCTTCAAGGGTGATGCCGTCGTTGCTGCGTACCAGCACTTCCTGTCCGAGTTCGCCGAAGTATTGGACGATGTTGTAGGTGAAGCTGTCGTAGTTGTCGATAAAGAGTAGCATGGTTCACTAAGCGTTTGATTGGATTGAAGACGCGGTTTCGCGGGAGGCCGTCTGAAAACAGATGTGCCGTCTGCTTTGCTTTTCAGACGGCCTTTTTATCTGCCTGCACGGTTCAGGCCGTCTGAAAAATCTGCCGCACGCGCTCGAGGTCTTCTTGGGTGTCGACGCCGGGGGCGGGGGCTTGGGCGGTGATGCCGACGGCGATGGCGCGGCCGTGCCAGAGGACGCGCAGCTGTTCCAGCGATTCGGTGTGTTCCAGCGGCGAGGGCGGCATGGCGGCGTATTCCTGCAAAAATCCGGCGCGGTAGGCGTAGATGCCGATGTGGCGCAGCGGCAGGGGCTGCGGCAGTTTGCGTTCTCCGGCGCGCATGGTGTCGCGCGGGTAGGCGATGGGGGCGCGGCTGAAATAGAGTGCCTGCCCCTGCGCGTTGGGCACGACTTTGACGACGTTGGGGTTGAGGAATTCGTCGAAATCGTTGATTTCGTGGGCGGCGGTGGCCATCGGTGCCCGGCCGTCGGCGAGGGCTGCGGCGGTTTGGCGGATGAGTTCGGGATCGATCAGCGGCTCGTCGCCCTGCACGTTGACGACGACGGTTTGCGGCGGCAGGCTGAGGATTTGTGCGGCTTCGGCCAGGCGGGTGGTGCCGCTTTCGTGGCTGTCGGCGGTGAGCACGGTTTCGATGCCGTGCGCTTGGCAGGCCGTCTGAATTTCGGCGGCGTCGGTGGCGACGACGATGCGCGCCGCGCCGCTTTTGCCTGCCTGTTCGGCCACGCGCACGACCATGGGTTTGCCTCCGATGTCGGCCAGCGCTTTGCGCGGCAGGCGGCTGGACGAGAGGCGGGCGGGGATGATAACGGTGAATTCGGTGTTCATGCGGCCAGCTCCTCTTCGCTCAGTTGGCGCGCTTCGCTTTCGAGCATATAGGGGATGCCGTCTTTAATCGGGAAGGCGAGTTTGGCCTGGCGGCTCCACAGCTCCTGTTTGTCGCGGCGGTATTCGAGTCTGCCTTTGGTAACGGGGCAGACGAGGATGTCGAAGTATTTTTGTTCCATGGCGGATTCCTTATTTTTCGGGGCGGGCGGAGAGGCGCTCGAGTTCTTTGATGTAGGCGCGGGCGTGGCGGGCGGTGGTTTCCTGCGTCATTTTCATCACCTGCGGCATGATTTTTTTGACGAAGCCGACCTGTTTGCCGAGTATCGACTGGCCGACGGGTGTGCCGAAGAAGGCGGTCATGGCGTCCACTTCTTCCTGCGTGTAGGTGGCTTTCATTTCCTGCATAACGTATTTTTTCAGACGGCCTTGAAAAGCGGGCGAAGCAGTTTCGGCGGCGGTGTCGCGCAGGAATTTTTCGGTGATTTGGGCAAACCGCTCTTTTTTGCTTTCGGGTACGCGCTCCAACACGGCCTTCATTTCGCCGCTGTCGGCGATGACTCGCTTGGCCATGTCGGGAATGGCGGCGGACATGTTTTTCCACATCTCGTCGATGTGCTGCACTTCCATCAGCTTTTCCAGCGAGGCATCGGTGGGCGGCGCGGCGAAGGCGGCGGCGCAGACGCAGGAGAGCACGGCGGCCAGCAGGTTTTTTTTCACGGTGTTGTCCTTTCGTTCGGTTCGCAAACGGGTTGCGGGTTTTTCAGACGGCCTGCAAGCTGCGCCGCCAAATCGGGGCGGATTATCGCACAAACGGGCAGCACCCAAACGTTTTCGGGGATGGGGCCGTCTGAAAATTTGGCCGCGTCTTTTTCGGTGACGAACACCGTATCGGCCGCGGGCAGATCGGCGGCGGACAGGGCGGCATGGTCGGGCAGGGACACGGTTTCGTCGGGCACGATGCCCAGCACGCGCAGGCTGCGGAAAAAGCGTTCGGGCTTGGCAATGGCGGCCAGGGCGGCGGTTTTGCCCGTTTTCAGACGGTCTGTATCGAAGGTTTCGCCGGGGTCGGCAAGGCGGTAGATTGCGCCCGGCTGCACGGTCGAGAAAAACACTTTTTCCGGCGGCAGGCGCAGCGGCGCGGCGTCGGTGTCTTCCGTGCTGCCGCTGATAACGACGTAATCGGCCTGCGCCAGTCGGGAGGGCGGTTCGCGCAGGCAGCCGTTGGGCAGCAGGTCGAGATTGCGCCGCGCCAGATCGGCGGCGGGAAAAACGGCGATTTCGATGTCGCGCGCCAGCGCGTAATGCTGCAAACCGTCGTCGGCGACAATAGCATCCAAATCGGGATGCGCCGCCAGCAGGGCGCGGGCGGCGTCGGCGCGGCGGCTGCCGACGGCGGCGGGCGCGGCGGTTTGGCGGTAGAGCATCAAAGGTTCGTCGCCCGCGGCGGCGGCGGTGCTGCGCGGGTGTAAAACGTGGACGCCGCCGCCCTGCCGCCCGTAGCCTCGGCTGACGATACCGACTTTCAGCCCCTGCGCCTGCAAGCCTTTTACCAGCGCGGCGGTGACCGGCGTTTTGCCCGTGCCGCCCGCGTGGATGTTGCCGACAACGATAAGGGGCACGGGCAGTTTTTCGCTTTTCAGACGGCCTGTGCGGTACAGATGGCGGCGCAGGGCGGAGGCCGTCTGAAACAGGCGGGCGGGCAGCCACAGCAGCAGGGTGAGCGGCAGACGCGGCCGCTGCCAGTGGCTTTCGATGATTTGGTGGAGCTTGGGCATTTCAGACGGCCTATCCGGCAGACGGCTGGTTGCGGCCGTCTGAAAGGGACGGAGCGAAGAGTTCTTCGTACAAGGCCGTCTGAAAGCCGCAGTGGACAGCGCCGCCGTGTTCGAGCACTGGGCGTTTGATCAGGCTCGGTTCGGCGGCCATCAGGGCGACGGCGGCCGCGGGATTGTCGGCGGCGGCCTGCTGTTCGGGCGTCAGCCTGCGCCAAGTCGTGCCACGCCGGTTGAGCAGCACGGACAAGGGGATGTCGGCCAGCCAGGCTTGGATTTGGTTTTCAGACGGCCTCTGTTTTTTAAAGTCGGAAAATTCGTAAGCGATGCCGTGTTCCTGCAGCCAGAGGCGCGCTTTTTTCACCGTGTCGCAATTGGGGATGCCGTATAAAACCGTCATGTGCCGATTCCTTGTTTCGCAAAAGCCGCGATTGTAGCAAAGCCGCGCGGCAGTTGCCTCATGCGGGGTTTCTCTATATGCTTGCCGCGTTTTGTGCAAACCGTATTTGGAGAAAACAGATGAAAAAAACCGTATTCCTGCCCGCTGTTGCGGCCCTGCTGCTTGCCGCCTGCGGCAGCGGCAACGAGGCCGGCGAAGCGAACTTCAAAAAAGCGCTCGAAGAGTCGGGCGGCGGACGCAACGTCTGCCTGCCGCTGGTGCTCGACGTGCAGACGCCCGACGGACAGCCGGCCTTCCGCAATGTGGCGGTGGGCGAGCCGCTGCTGCAATACGCCGCGCGCGATGCGGCGGGCAAACGCATCAACGAAACGGCGGCCAAACAGATTGAAATCCTGACAAAAGAGGGCTTCTACCGCAAAGTGAAAGCGCAGGACGGCGGAGACAAAAACGCCCCCGCCGTTTTCGAGCTGACCGAAAAAGGCGCGGCACAGGCACGCGGTACGCCGCGCGGGCCGCTGTTCTGCGTCGGCAAACAGAAAATCGGCAAAATCAACTGGTTCACCACGCCGACGCCCGACAACGGTTTCACCGTGTCGGAAGTGTCCTATCAGGCCGAATTGGACGCGGAAAAATGGGCGGACAAGCTGATTAAGGCGGGCGGCAAAGAATGGGAGCCGCTCAAAGAGCCGCGCAACCAAAGCATTACCCTGGTGCAGACCAACAAGGGCTGGAAGGATATGCGGGATTTGAGCCGTTAAGCCGTCTGAAAGCGAAGTTTCAACGAAGTCAAAACGCATTTTTGTATGAAAAAGGCCGTCTGAAAACCCGTTATCCGGTTTTCAGACGGCCTTTGACGTATAGTGAGTCAAAATAAAAAAGATACAAGGCAGCAAGCCGAAGACAGTACAGGTAGTACGGCAAGGCGCAGCAACGCCGTAGATTTTTTATTTTGGCTCTCTATATCAATGGAGTTTGTAGGTCGGGCATTCATGCCCGACAAATCCCGTTCACAAAATTCGGGCATCAATGCCCGACCTACCGCCGCCAAACACAAAAAGGCCGTCTGAACATCTTTACAGACGGCCTTTGGCGTATCGGCAGCTAAGTTTACCCGCGTTTGGCGGCAGACGGTTTTTTGCCTTTGAAACCGTCGCGCTTTTTAAAGCCGCCCTCTTTCTTGAAGCCGCCTTCTTTTTTAAACCCGCCCTCGCGGTGGCCGAATTTTTTGTCTTTGTCGAAGCCGCCTTTGCTGCCCCAGCTGCCGCGTGATTTGGGCTTGCCGCCTGCGGCTTTGCGTTTTCGGGTCGGCTCCATGCCTTCGATGGTCAGATCGGGCAGTTTGCGGCCGATGTATTTTTCGATTTTGTGCACTTTCACGTATTCGTTGACTTCGGCAAAGGTGATGGCGGTGCCGGTGCGGCCGGCGCGGCCGGTGCGGCCGATGCGGTGCACGTAGTCTTCGGCCTGTTTGGGCAGGTCGTAGTTGATAACGTGGGTGATGGTGGGCACGTCGATGCCGCGTGCGGCCACGTCGGTGGCGACAAGGATTTTGCAGCGGCCTTTACGCAAATCCATCAATGTTCGGTTGCGCCAACCCTGCGGCATATCGCCGTGCAGACAGTTGGCGGCGAAGCCTTTTTCGTAAAGCTCGTCGGCGATGACTTCGGTCATGGCTTTGGTGGAGGTGAAAATCACGCATTGGTCGATGTTGGCATCGCGCAAAATATGGTCGAGCAGGCGGTTTTTATGGCGCATATCGTCGCAATACAAAAGCTGCTCTTCGATTTTGCCTTGTTCGTCCACGCGTTCGATTTCGATGACTTCGGGGTTTTTAGTAAGCTTGCGGGCAAGTTTGCCGACCGCGCCGTCCCATGTGGCGGAAAACAGCAGGGTTTGGCGCTCTTTGGGCGTGGCGGCGACGATGGTTTCGATGTCGTCGATAAAGCCCATGTCGAGCATGCGGTCAGCTTCGTCGAGAATCAGCACTTCGAGCCGGTCAAAATCAACCTTGCCGCTGTTCATCAAATCCATCAGACGGCCGGGCGTGGCCACAATCAGATCAACCGGTTTGCTCAAGGCGCGGGTTTGGTAGCCGAACGACGCGCCGCCGACGATGCTGACGGTGCGGAACCATTTCATGTTTTTCGCGTAATTGAGCGCGTTTTTTTCCACTTGGGCGGCCAACTCGCGCGTGGGCGTGAGCACGAGCGCGCGCGGGCCTTTGCCGGGTTTGTCGCTGCGGCGGGTCAGGCGTTGCAGCGTGGGCAGCAGAAAGGCGGCGGTTTTGCCCGAACCGGTTTGTGCCGAAGCCATGATATCGCGGCCTTCCAGCGCAAAAGGCACGGCCTGCGCCTGAATCGGCGTGGGTGTTTCGTAGCCCGCGCTTGTCAGGGCGGAGAGGATGTTTTTGTCGAGGTGTAAATCGGAGAATTTAATAGACACGGCTATCTTTCAGAGACAACAACACGCTTCCGTCTGCACGTTTTCAGACGGCCTGAAGCTCGGATGGGTAACGTCAATGAAGATTGGCGGTACAGGGTTGTCGCAAGCGGCTCTGGCTTGTGGTTAACATCGACAACAACCTGCAAGATACGTTTTCCGCAAGGGAAAAGACAAAAGAAACGCGCCCGTCGGGGCGGTTTGAGAATCTGTAAACAATCAGATTCTTAGGTTGGCAGACGATGGCTTCGGATAAAAAGGCGAACGGCGGATAATATAGGCGCAAGGCGACGCGGTCAAGCGCGGCGGCGTTAATTACGGTAAAATCAAGCCCTTTGCAACCCTGCCGCACGAAAGGCCGTCTGAATGACCGACATCACCCCCTTTGCCAACCGCCTGGGCAAAAACATCAAACACCTGATGAAATGGGCCAAGCGCAACGGCCTCGAAGCATGGCGCATTTACGACCGCGACATTCCGCAGTTTCCCTTTGCAGTCGATGTGTACGGCAGCCAAATCCATTTGCAGGAATACGACACCGGCTGGCTGATGGCTGACGACGAATACGAAGAATGGCTCGCCGCAATCATCGAAGCGGTTGTTTTCGTAACCGGTTTTTCGCCCGACGACATCCACCTCAAGCGGCGCGAACGGCAAAAGGGCACGCAGCAGTATGAAAAAACCGGCCGCGCAGGCGAAGATTTCACCGTATCCGAACACGGCCGCCGCTTTTGGGTCAATCTCGACAAATACCTCGACACCGGCCTCTTTCTCGACCACCGCAACACGCGCAAAAAAGTGGGCGACAGCGCGGCGGGCAAACGCTTTCTCAACCTGTTTTCCTACACCGGCAGCTTCACCGTATATGCCGCAACGGGCGGCGCGGTATCGAGCGAAACCGTTGATTTGTCGAAAACTTATCTCGATTGGGCCAAGCGCAATTTCGAGCTCAACGGCATCGATGCCGCGCAGCACCGAATCATCCGCGCCGACGTGTTCCAATACCTTCAGACGGCCTCGCGCGAGGGCAAGCGGTTCGACCTCATCGTGATGGACCCGCCCAGCTTTTCCAACAGCAAAAAAATGCCCGACACGCTCGACATCCAGCGCGACCACGCCCGCCTCATCGACGGCGCCATGAGCCTGCTCGATTCAGACGGCCTTTTGTATTTTTCCAACAACCTCCGCAGCTTCACTCTGGACGAAGACGTCTCGCAACGCTATGAAATCAAAGACATTTCCAAACAATCCGTACCCGACGATTTCCGCAACAAAAAAATCCACCAGTGTTGGGAAATCCGCCATAAGGCCGTCTGAAACGGCAGCACGAAGGCCGTCTGAAAGTGCGTTTCAGACGGCCTTTCGCATATAATCCGCCCCCTCAAAGGGCATCAGCAAAGGGCAGAACATGCAAACCTATCTCGTCGGCGGCGCGGTGCGCGACGCCCTGCTCGGATTGGCAGTAAAAGACCGCGACTGGGTGGTCGTCGGTGCGGACGCCGCAGCCATGCTGGCGCAGGGCTATCAGCCCGTCGGCAGAGACTTTCCCGTCTTCCTCCATCCCGAAACGCACGAAGAATACGCCCTCGCCCGCACCGAACGCAAAACCGGCAAAGGCTACGCAGGCTTTGCCTTCCACGCCGACAAAAGCGTCACCCTCGAACAAGACCTGATGCGGCGCGACCTCACCATCAACGCCATGGCACAGGACAAAGACGGCCGCATCACCGACCCCTTCGGCGGCCGCGCCGATCTGCAAAACAAAATCCTGCGCCACGTATCCCCCGCCTTCGCCGAAGACCCCGTCCGCATCCTGCGCACCGCCCGCTTCGCCGCCCGCTACGGCTTTGCCGTCGCCCCCGAAACCATGAGCCTGATGAAACAAATGGTGGATGCGGGCGAAGCCGACGCCCTCGTTGCCGAACGCGTCTGGCAGGAGCTGGCCAAAGGCCTGATGGAAAAACAGCCGCGCCGCATGATTGAAGTTTTGCGCGAATGCGGCGCGCTCAAAACCATCCTGCCCGAAGTGGACGCCCTGTTCGGCGTGCCGCAGCGTGCCGAACACCACCCTGAAATCGACAGCGGTATCCACACACTCATGACCCTGCAACGCGCCGCCGACCTCGGCCTGAGCCTGCCCGAACGCTACGCCGCTATGCTGCACGATTTGGGCAAAGCCCTCACCCCGCCCGACATCCTGCCGCGCCACCACGGCCACGACATTGCGGGCGTCAAACCCGTCCAAGCCGTCAACCGCCGCTGGCGCGTACCCAAAGCCTGCGCCGAGTTGGCCGAACTCGTCTGCCGCTGGCACATCATCCTCCACAGCGTCAAAACCCTGCGCCCTGCCACCGCCCTCGACGTTTTGCAGCGCACCGACGCCTTCCGCCGCCCCGAACGTTTTCAGACGGCCTTAAACGTCTGCCTGGCCGACGTGCAGGGACGCCTGGGCAGGGAACACGAACCCTACCCGCAAATGGCGCACTGGCTTGCCCTCCTGTCCGCCGCCAACGAAACCGACACCGCCGCCGTCGCCGCCTCCTGCACCGACCCCGCGCGCATACCCGAAGCCGTCAGACGCGCGCGCCTGGCAAAACTCCAAGCCGTGCACGAACCCTACCGCAAAACGGCCGTATGAAAGCGAAGCTTCAACGAAATTAAAACGTGAAACGCCCCTTTCAGACGGTCTCCGACAAACCAAACGGAAAAAAACATGACCAAAGAAACCCGCCCCAACACCTACAACCGCATCCTCGACGCCGCCCTCAAACTCTTCAACGAAGAAAGCGAACGCGCCACCACCACCAACCACATCGCCGCCTACCTCGGCATCAGCCCCGGCAACCTCTACTACCACTTCCGCAACAAAGACGAAATCATCCTCCAGCTCCACCGCCGCTACAGCAGCACCATGATGGCGCAAATCCGCGAAGCCGACGCCCCGCAAAACCTGTCCGACGTCGCCGCCTACCTCGACGCCATCTTCGCCACCATGTGGGACTACCGCTTCCTGTTCAGCGACACCAACGCCCTCCTTTCGCGCAACGCCGAACTTCTGGGCGACTACAACGAATTCACCCGCGCCAAAGCCTCCCCCGTCGTCCTGCGCTACCTCGAACACCTCGCCGCCACCGGCATCCTGCAGGCCGACAAAGAAGACCTGCAAAACCTCGCCCTCAACATGTGGATCATCACCAAATACTGGTTCGACCTGCACGGCTCCGTACGCCGCAGCGGCAAACTGCCCGAAGACACCAAACGCCTGGGCGTGCTGCGCAACCTCAGCCTGCTCAAACCCTACATCCACCCCGACCACCGCGCCGAGTTCGCCGCCATCAACGCCAAACTCAAAGCCTGAAACCCACAGCCCCGCCCCGTTATGCCCCAAACGGATACAGGCACAAACCGCCCCCGAGCCGCACCATGAGCAAACCCGATTACCCCGTCACCCCCGCCGTCCGCTTCCTGCGCGCCGCCCGCGCCGCCTTCACCCCCCGCCTCTACCCCTACGAAGAACACGGCGGCACGGCGCATTCCGCCGCCTGCCTCAACGTGCCCGAACACCAAGTCGTCAAAACCATCGTCCTGCAAAACGAAGCCAAAAAAGGCCTCATCGTCCTCATGCACGGCGACCGGCAAATCTCCACCCGCAACCTCGCCCGCCAACTGGGCATGAAACATATCGAACCGGCCGCCCCGCAGCAGGCCGCCAAATGGACGGGCTACCTCGTCGGCGGCACCAGCCCCTTCGGCACCAAAACCGCCCTGCCCGTCTTCGTCGAACGCAGCATCTTGGATTTGGACACCATTTACATCAACGGCGGCAAACGCGGCTTCCTCGTCGAAATCAGCCCGCAGGTGCTGCACACCCTCAACCCGCAAAGCGTCGACGTGGCAACGGATTAGCACAACCGCAACACGAAAGGCCGTCTGAAAAAGGCCGTCTGAAAGCCCGGATTCGGCTTTCAGACGGCCTTCTACCCGCAGGATCCAGCATCGTTTGAGCCAAGCCGCATAGAATATGCCGCCCTGTAGCGCACGCGTTTACCGATGATACTCTGATACGACGTTAACAGAACAAATCGTTTGAACACAGACATGACAAATTCTTTTTCCACTTCGTTGAAACTTCAGCTTATAAACATTGCTTCCGCGCAGGCAGGAACGGCCTCCAAACGCGCATCATCAACATCCGGTTAACGCAGCCTCTGCGAAAGCCGTCTTTATCCGTCTCTGCAGCGCTTCTACAATCCGTACCTTTGCACACGCATAAAAAGAGAAAGCATCATGAACAGCAAACCAATCAAAATGCCTGCCCTGTTTCTCGGCCACGGCAATCCGATGAACGTACTCAAGCGCGACAATCCGTTTAACCAAGGTTTTGCCCGCGTCGCGCAGACTTTTGCCAAGCCTAAGGCTGTGTTGATGGTGTCGGCGCACTGGTACGGCGCGTCATTGGAGCTAACGGCGGCCGAGAGGCCGGGGCTGGTTTACGATTTTTACGGTTTTCCAAGCGAGCTGTATCAGGTGGATTACCCCGCTCAAGGCAGCAGCGCATTGGTTGCACGGGTGCGCGAACTTCTGTCGGACGAGGACGTGCACGAAAATCGTGAGCGCGGTTTTGATCACGGAATGTGGACGGTAATGAAGCATTTGTATCCTGATGCCGATATTCCGGTTGTCCAACTGAGCATCGACAGCCGGTTGGGCGCGCAGCAGCATTTTGAGCTGGCACGCAAATTGCGGCCGTTGCGCGACGAAGGCGTATTGGTGGCAGGCAGCGGCAACATCGTCCACAACCTGCGTCTGATGAGCCGCGAACACATCGACCAAATCGGCACGGGTTACGCTTGGGCGTTTGAATTTGCCTACCACATCAACCAAGCCGTAATGCAGGGGGACAACGATACGCTGACCGATTATCTGCGTCTCGGCGATGCCGCCGCGTTGTCCGTACCCACGCCCGAACACTATCTGCCGCTCTTGTATGCTGCGGCATTGCGCGATGAGGGCGAACCGGTGGAGCTGTTCAACGACGCGCTGGTCGGCGGGTCTTTGAGTATGACTTCGGTAAAAGTGGGTTGATGCGCGGATATTAAGGCCGTCTGAAAACAGGTATATAAGGCAGGATTGTGCTTGAAATCTAATTTATTCATATGTTTTTTACTGATAAAACAATAGACTATACACACAACATCATTTGAGTAAACCGCAGTTTCCGTCTTGCCAACATACGCTTACAAAACTTGATATAAATCAAAATTCATAATATCATTTTATACAATAATGGTTACCATTAGATTATATATCATGATAATATGAATCAAGTAATAAAAATCCGGTCCGACCAAGCCGTGCCCGACGCCTTTCCCGAACGCCAGGCTCTGATGCCGATATGGGGCGGCCTGCCCGTGCCAAACGGCCAATGGCAGCAGCTTTGGCGCGAGCAGGCACAAACCGTTTTACACGAAGACGCGCTGGCCTATCTGCACATCCCCTTCTGCGCCAACCACTGCGTTTTCTGCGGTTTCTACCGCAACGCTTGGAAAGACGATCAAAGCCAACGCTACACCGACAAGGTTATCGAAGAGCTCGCCCAAGAAGCCGAAATCCGCCAAGGCGGCGGCAAAATCCGCGCCGTCTATTTCGGCGGCGGCACCCCCACCGCCCTGCTCACCGGCGACCTCGTGCGCCTTATCCGCGCCTGCTACCGATACCTGCCGCTGGCCGACGACTGCGAATTCACCCTCGAAGGCCGCATGAGCCATTTCGACCTTGACAAAGCGCAGGCCGCCATCGATGCGGGCGTCACCCGCATCTCCATCGGCGTACAAACCTTCAACACCCACATCCGCCGCCGCCTCGGCCGCAAACACAGCGGCGAAGAAGCGGCGGCCTATCTCGAACGCTTAGGCCGTCTGAAAACCGTTTTGGTGGCCGATCTTATTTTCGGCCTGCCCGGCCAAACGGAAGAAATCTGGCAAAACGACCTGCGCACCGCCGCCGCCCTGCCGCTGGCCGGACTCGACACCTACGCCTTCAACTGCTACCCCTTCCTACCCATCAACCGCATGATAGAAAAAGGCGCGTTTCCCGCCCCCGCCGGTTTCGACATCCAGGCCGTGCAATACGCCCACACCGTCGACTACATGGCCAAGCAAGGCTGGCGGCAAATCAGCAACAACCACTTCGCCTACCCCGGACGCGGCGAGCGCAACCTGTACAACAACCTCGTCAAATCCAACATTCCCTGCCTCGCCTTCGGCTCGGGCGCGGGCGGCAACGGCGGCGGCTACAGCTATCAGGTACAAAGCGATCTCGAAAACTACCTCGCCACCCCCGCCGGGCAAAAAAACATCAGCCACATGAGCCGCCACAGCGACAACAAATACCTGCTCGGCCGCTTGCAGCACGACATCGAACTCGGATACATCGACAGCCGCCTCTTCGCCCCCCACCCCCGCGCCGCCGCCCTCTTGACGCAGTGGGCCGGACTCGGCCTCATGGGCACACCCGATTCAGACGGCCTCATCCGTCTCAACACCAGCGGCCGCTACTGGTCGCCCACCCTCACCCGCAGGCTCATGCTTGCGTTACCCGCAACCGAAGACAAGGAGCAAACCATGAACACCCCCCTTTCCGACGAACAAAAAACCGTCCTGCGCAACACCCTGGCCGAAAACCCCGGCCAAATCCTCGAAATGCTGGCTGCCAAACACCAGTGCACTTTTGAAGAAATCATCAACTGCCTGCCCGCCGGCACCGTGCACCAAACCGACGGCGGCCGCTTCGTCGAAATCATGCAGGCCGTCGCCGCCTGGAACGAAGCCGTCACCTTCATCGCCCACACCCCCGACGTCATCGCCGAAGTCACCGGCAAACTGCCCGACGGCAGCGTCGGCCGCGGCTTCTACAACTTCAAAGAAAGCGAACCCGGCGGCATCCACGGCCACATCTACTACGAAAACTGCGCCGCCATCTACCTCATCGAACGCCCCTTCATGGGCAAACGCACCGTCTCCCTCAACTTCATCAACCGCGCAGGCGGCGCCATGTTCAAAATCTACGTCGGCCGCGACGAAAACGGCGAACTCATCGAACGCCAAATCCAAGCCATGCGCGCCCTCTTCGGCATCGGGGAGGCATAACATGATCACCATCTTCGGCGCCAACGGCAAAAGCGGCCGCGCCCTCATCGCCCACCTGCGCCAAAACGGCTTTTCAGACGGCCTCACCGCCGTTTTGCGCAGCAGCGAACAGGCAGACGACCCGTTTTACGCCGAACACAAAGTGCAAACCCTCACCGCCGACGTCCTCGACCTGCAAGCCTGCGCCGACGCCGTGCGCCAAAGCCGCCCCGCAACCGTCGTCAGCTTCGTCGGTGGCAAAAACAGCGCGGGCATACGCAGCGACGCCGCAGGCAACATCAACATCATCGACGCCCTTGCCGCCCAAGCCCCGCAGGCGCGTCTGCTGCTCGTCACCAGCATGGGCTGCGGCGAACAATACGAAGGCATGAGCGACATGTTCAAACAAGCCCTCGGCGAAGCCGTCCGCGCCAAAACCGAAGCCGAAAACCACCTGCGCCAAAGCTCCCTGCAATGGGTCATCCTCCGCCCCTGCGGCCTCGGCGACGACAAAGGCGGCAGCCACACCCTGCACACCGGTCTCACAGAAATCCCGCGCGACTACATGGACAGAAACGGCCTCGCCGCCGCCGTCGCCTCCGTCATCGCGGCAGAACCGTGGCCGTCTGAAACCGTCTATTCCGTCACCGCTTAAACCGCAACAGCATAAAAAGGCCGTCTGAAACCCGCATTCAAAGTTTCAGACGGCCTTTTCGTGTTTGCGTTTACCTAGTTGCCAAGGCCGCGGCAGATCATGCGGCAAAAGCAGAGGCCGTCTGAAACCAGGGTTTGCGGTTTCAGACGGCCTCTCAAACAGTAAGGAACGCATGGTCGCAAGCAACAGCCCCTAGTACAGCCCCAAGTATTATTAATTGCTTGCCAGCCGCCGCCCACGCAGGCTACCATGCCGCACATAAACGATTGTTTGAGCAGCTATGATGTGTTGGATGTAAGCGGATTTACCCACCACCGCATTAATCACAGCAAGCTGTTTGCCGACAGACAGAACCATATCAACGGCATTGAAAATTTCTGGAATCAGGCAAAGCGCGTACTGCGCAAATACAATGGAATCGACCGTAAATCTTTCCCGCTTTTCTTGAAAGAATGCGAGTTCCGTTTTAACTTTGGCACACCCTCCGAGCAGCTTAAAGTGCTGCGTCGGTGGTGTGAAATTTAGGGCTTATCTAGTACAGCCCCAAACCTTATCGCCCCATTTGAGTACCCCAAAGACAATGGTTTTACCACCAGCACCGCGTCCGCGTTTGCCACGAATACGCTTCGCACCAAAGTAGGATTCGTCAAATTCAACAACGCCATCAAAAGGAGTTTGCTGCTCGCATTCGGCAGCTAACCGTTGCGTAATTTTAAGAATAGCGTGTTGATACTTCTGACACTGATGCCAGTTAGTCTGGCAGTATCAGAAGCAGTCAAATCCAAGGCAAATAGCCGTAGAATTTGACGAAATTGTGGTTCAGAAATTTTGCTGAACTTTTGGTACTTGTTTTTTAATTTCATTTCAGAAGCTTATCACTGATTTGGGTGATTTTTCTTCCTAAGCCCCTAATTTTTATCAGCAAGGTAAGTTGGGTTGTACTCCCAACTTTTTGATTGCCGGTCATGTTGAGTCTCGATCCAAGCTACACTGCTGAAATATATGCAAAAAACCTTTCAGGCTGCCTTCTTTCCAATCAAACCCCTTTCTTCTCCAAATAGCTCTCATAATCCCCCAGATAATGCTCATACCCGCCGTTGCCGTCCAATTCGATGATTTGGGTGGCGAGCGAGGAGACGAACTGGCGGTCGTGCGAGACGAAAATCAGTGTGCCGTTGTATTTTTCCAGTGCCATGTTGAGCGATTCGATGCTTTCCATGTCCATGTGGTTGGTGGGTTCGTCCATCACCAGCACATTGGGTTTTAGCAGCAGCAGTTTGCCGTAGAGCATGCGCCCTTTTTCGCCGCCGGAGAGCACTTTCACTTGTTTGACCACATCGTTGCTGCCGAACAGCAAACGCCCCAGCGTGCCGCGGATGACTTGTTCGTCGTCGCCTTCCTGACCCCATTGGCGCATCCATTCGGTGAGGTTCATTTCCACGTCGAAGTCGTTTTCGTGGTCTTGCGGGTAGTAGCCGACGTGGGCTTTTTCCGCCCATTTGATGCTGCCTGCATCGGGCGTGAGTCCGTCTGAATACTCGGCGTTGTACGCGCCTGCCAAGAGTTTCAGCAGCGTGGATTTGCCCGCGCCGTTGGGGCCGATGATGGCGAGACGCTGGCCGGCTTCCAAAATAAAGCCCAGTTTTTCAAACAATTTTTTGTCAAACGATTTGGCGAGGTTTTCCACTTCAACGGCCTGACGGTGCAGCTTGGCTTTTTCGTCGGTTTCAAAGCGGATGTAGGGGTTTTGGCGGGTGGAGGGTTTCACTTCCACCATTTCTGCTTTGATTTTGTCGGCCTGTTTCAGACGGCTGGTGGCTTGGCGGGCTTTGGATTTGTTGGCGGAGAAGCGGGCGACAAACTCTTGCAGTTCTTGCAGTTTTTCTTTGGCTTTGGCGTTGTCTTTGAGGGCACGTTCGCGGGATTGGGCGGAGGCCAGCATGTAGTCGTCGTAATTGCCGGGGTAAACGGTGATGGTGTTGTAGTCCAAATCCGCCATGTGGGTGCAGACTTCGTTGAGGAAGTGGCGGTCGTGGCTGATGATAATCATGGTGGAATCGTATTGATTCAACACGCCTTCCAGCCAGCGGATGGTGTTGATGTCCAAGTTGTTGGTCGGCTCGTCCAAGAGCAGAACGTCGGGTTTGGAAAACAGGGCTTGTGCCAGCAACACGCGCAGTTTGAAGCCGGGCGCGACTTCCGCCATGGTGGCGTTGTGCAGTTCTTCGGCAATGCCCACGCCGCTCAATAATTCGGCGGCACGCGCTTCGGCGGTGTAGCCGTCGTATTCGGCGAACTTGGCTTCCAGTTCGGCGGCTTTCATGTAGTCGTCTTCGGTGGCTTCGAGGTTGGCGTAAATCGCGTCGCGTTCGGTCATCGCCGCCCACATTTCGGTGTGCCCCATCATCACCACGTCCAGCACGCGCATGTCTTCGTAGGCAAACTGGTCTTGGCGCAGTTTGCCCAAGCGCACACCGTTTTCAATCGCCACTTCGCCGCTGGTCTGCTCCAAATCGCCGCCCAAAATCTTCATGAAGGTGGATTTGCCTGAGCCGTTCGCGCCGATCAGGCCGTAGCGGTTGCCTTCGCCGAATTTGACGGAGACGTTTTCAAACAGCGGCTTCGCGCCGAACTGCATGGTGATGTTGTTGGTGGAAATCATGTTTTGAATCCTTTTGTTTCTGTTAATTTGCGTAATCAAAAATGGGCGGATTGTAACATAAGGGGGAGGCCGTCTGAAAAAGGCCGTCTGAAAGCCGCGCGGCGTTTTCAGACGGCCTTTTGCCGTTTTTTGTTTTCAGACGGCCTCAGCGCCGCAGCCCCTCGGCCAGCCGCGCCACAATCTCCGCCGCGCTGCCCGCTTGCGAGCGGGCGGCGTTTTGCCCCGCCCAAAACGGCGTGAAGTCAAACGAGCCTTGCGCTTCGGCCGCCGCACGCAATGCGCCCGCCGCCGCGCCTGCCAGCGGAAACGGCAGCACGGCGGGGTTGGCCGGCCCGGCTTCGCGCATAAAGCGGTTGACGATACCGCGTGCCGCGCCGCCGCTGAACAGATTGCTGACGGCGGTATCCTCCGGCTGCGCGGCCTGTATCGCCGCGCGGTGGGCGGGTTTCGTCCACGCTTCGTCCGCCAGCAGAAACGCCGTGCCCGCCTGCACCGCCGCCGTGCCCAAATCCACGGCCGCGCGCACCGCCGCCGCATCGGCAATACCGCCCGCAGCGACAACGGGCAGCTTCACCGCGCGGACGACGGAGGGCAGCAGGGCAAACAGGCCGCTTTGGCCGTTTGGGTCTTTGTCGAGAAACCAGCCGCGGTGGCCGCCCGCTTCCCAGCCTTGCGCGATCACTGCGTCCGCGCCCTGCCCTTCCAGCCAGCGCGCCTCGGCCACAGTGGTAGCGCTCGCCCAAACCTCAGCGCCCGTTTTTTTCACGCGTTCGAGCATGGGCTGCGGCGGCAGGCCGAAATGGAAGCTGACGACGGGCGGGCGGTATTGTTCGACCAGCGCCAGCGCGGCTTCGTCAAACGGCTGCCGCCCGCCGCTTGCGGGAATGTCGGCCTGCGTCAGGCCATATTCCGCGAAAAACGGCTGCAATACCGCCAGCCAGGCCGCATGCTGCGCTTCGTCGGCAAACGGCGTGCGGTGGGCAAAAAAATTCACGTTGTACGGCATCGAGCCCGCTTCGTCGCGCATGGTTTGCAGCGCCGCCGCCAGCGCGTCGGGCGCATACATCGCAGCTGCCAGCGAGCCCAAACCGCCCGCGCGACACACGGCCAGAGGCAGCGCGGTATCGTGGGCAAAGGCCATCGGTGCCTGGATAATCGGGTATTTCAGCGAAGAGAGGATTTTCGACATGGTTTCTCCTTTGTTTACGGTTTTGGAGTGGAGGCCGTCTGAAAACCGAAAACGATCTTTCAGACGGCCTTTATTCGGGGTCGTCGGTAAAGGCGTTTGCCCGAAATATCGGGATAAAGCAATACAGATAGAGCGCAAACGCGGCGGCAACGAGCGCGGCGGGTACAGTTATTAAAAACAGCGGATGCCAAGCCGACAACACGGCGCGGCAGAGGGCGGCGGCAAACAGGCAGGAGAAGGCGGCGCGGGCGGGCTTGGGGTAATTCAGCCCGACAAAGCCGCTGTGGCGCAGGCCGGCGGTGAGAAAAACCAGCATGATGGCGCCGAGCATCGCGCCGAGGGTAATCAGGTGCAGCGGCGCGCCCTGCGGATTGCCAAGCAGCGTGTTTGCGCCCAGCCAGAGATAGCCTGCGGCGGCGGATAGCTGGATAAGGTAGTAAAACGCGATGTAGTGGCGGCGCAGCAACTCCCAATGGTGCAGATCGCGCAGCTTGGCCAGAATCACAAAGCCGACAGCAAGTGCGCCGAATCCCGCCGCTTCGGCAGGCAGGCGCAGCTCGGCGGCGGCGTAGAGCAACAAAAACAGGATGGCCATGTTTTTGTAAACGAAATTGGGGATGAACACCGGGTCTTTCAGACGGCATGATTTGAGCGCCTCCGCGCCCAGAACCACGCTGACGCGGAAGGAAACCAGCATCACGGCGGCGATGTTGAGATGAATCAGGCTGCGTAAAAGGCGCAAGTTGCCGCTTGATGCATAGGCCGTCTGAACGAGGGCAAACAGCAGAAGCAGCAGCAGGATGGCGAAATTGTCGGTATTGCGGCCGCGCCATACGCAATATGTGCAAAACGCAAGCAGCAGCCACCAGCACGCGGCCACGGCAAACGCGGCGGCCTGCGGCCAAAACGGCAGCGCGAGGGCGGCGAAAACCGGCGGCGCAAAAAGCGCGAAGCCGATGTTTTTCAGACGGCCTGTGTAGCCCGTCCAGTCCGGCACGGCGGTTAATAAAAATCCGCTATACGCCGCCGCAGGCAGCAGCTGCAAAAACACCAAGCGGTGAAACAATACCGCGTCGGCACGCAGGAAAAACGAGGCCGCGCCGAACACGGCCGCCGCTGCTGCCGCCGTGAAAAACGGGCGCATCGGGTGGGTGAAAAACAGGTTGCGGGTGTTCAAGTTAAAACCTTTGCTGGTATGGCCGATCAGGTGTTTTATAGCAAGTCCACACAAAAACCTGCGGCTTGCTGCCTTGTATCTTTTTTATTTTGACTCACTATAACAATGATATTTGACGAATGGTAAAAACCGATAGGACGATACCCGATATTTTGTTTTCAGGCTGCCTTTAGGGGCTGTTTGCAATTGGTTTGTAAACAGCCCCTAGAAAAAAACAGAGGCCGTCTGAACGGCGGCGGGCGGAATGACGGGGCTACTCATAGTAGCGGACGCCGCCAAATTCCCTTGCCACGGCGGCTTCTTCGTAGGCCGAATCGCGCGAAGACAGCGGCTCGGGCAGGAAAATGGTTTTTTCCACGCCCATGCCTTTGGGCGCGAGCAGCATGATTTCGCGGCTCAGGCGGGCGGCCTCGAAGCGGTCGTGCGTAACCAGTAAACACGCCCAGCCTTCGCGCTCGATTTTTTCCACCAGCATCGCCGCCAACACCTCGCGCAAATCGCGGTCGAGGCCGACAAAAGGCTCGTCCAGCAAGGCCAAATCGCAGCCGCACAGCATCAGCCGCAAAAACGCCACCCGCTTGGCCATTCCGCCCGACAATTCGGACGGATATTTGTTCAAATCGCCTGCCGTGAGGCCGACTTTTTCCGCCAGCACAAGCACGGCTGCTTCGTCGGCGCGCTCCATAAACACGGCGATATTCTGCATCGCGGTGAGGTTGTCGAGCAGGCGGTTTTCCTGAAACAGAAAGCCCGTTTTGCGGAAAGTGTTGTTCAGACGGCCTGATTTGGGCGTTTCCAAACCCGCCGCCAGCCGCAACACCGTCGTCTTGCCGCAGCCGCTGGGGCCGAACAGCGTTTTCACTTCGCCCGCGTCCAGCGTCAGCGAAAAATCGCGCACCACTACATCGCGCAGGATTTCAAAACGCAGGTTTTCCAACACCAGCATCATCGTCTCCACGGCATAAACAAAATTTCCAAAGGCTTGACAAACAGGTACTCAAACAGCGACACAAAGGCAATCACCAAGACCACATAAGCCATCACGCTTGAGGTTTCCAGCATTGCCCGCGCATCGGCAATCCGCGCCCCGATGCCCTCGCTTGCGCCCAACAGCTCGGCCATAATCACCACTTTCACGCCCATCGCCACCGCCACGCTGATGCTGGAGAGCAGATAGCCCGTAAGGTGCGGCACATACAAATAGCGGATTTTTTTCAGACGGCCTAAGCGGTAAGCGTCGAACAGTTCTTCGTTTTTCTTATCCACGCTCGCCATGCCCGCCGCCGCACCGGCAAAGGTAAGCGGCGCCACCAAAATAATCACGGTAAACAGCACGCTCGGATTGCCGAAGCCAAACCAAAACAAGGCCATCACCACCCAGATAATCGGCGGCATCGCCAGCAACACCGTAATCAGCGGTTTGAGCAGCGCCATCGCCGTTTTAAACCGCCCCGCCAGCAAACCGGCCGACACGCCCGCCACTAGCGCGATGCCAATGCCCGCCGACGCGCGCCACAGCGACACACCCAATTCGGCCGCCTGAAATTGTTTTAACAATTCAAATGATTGCGCAAACACGGCCGAAGGCGCGGGCAGCATAAATTCGCCAAACACCGCGCTGCCCCACGCCCACAAGGCCACCGCCGCCATTGCCACGCCCAAGCCGGCAAAGCCGCTCCAAAGATAGTCGGCAATGTAAAACAACACGGGCTGGGGCTTGCGGATTTTGTCGGTTTTAATCATGGCTTTTGCGGTTTGCGGCTTTCAGACGGCCTCGAAGGCGGAAGGCCGTCTGAAAAGATGGGTTTGGGATTGTGTCAGGCGGGTATTGTAAATACCACTTTACACTACCGCCCGCAAGGGTTTCAGACGGCCTTTTGGTTTCAGACGGCCTGAAAAAATGCGTGGGAAGTGTTGCTTCCCACGCATTTTTTCATTGTCTGCTACCCTCCAAAATCGTCGAGCAGGATGTTTTCGTCTTCCACGCCCAAATCTTTGAGCATTTTGATGACGGCCTGGTTCATTACGGGCGGGCCGCACATGTAGAACTCGCAGTCTTCGGGGGCTTCGTGGTTTTTGAGGTAGTTTTCGTATAACACGTTGTGGATGAAGCCGGTGTAGCCGTCCCAGTTGTCTTCGGGCAGGGGGTCGGACAGGGCGACGTGCCATTGGAAGTTGTCGTTTTCGGCTTGCAGGCCGTCGAAGTCTTCGACATAGAACATTTCGCGTTTGGAGCGCGCGCCGTACCAGAACGAGATTTTGCGTTTGGATTTAAGACGTTTGAGCTGGTCGAAGATGTGGGAGCGCATGGGTGCCATGCCTGCGCCGCCGCCGATGAAGACCATTTCGGCATCGGTATCTTTGGCGAAAAATTCGCCGAAGGGGCCGGAGATGGTTACTTTGTCGCCGGGTTTGAGCGACCAGATGTAGGACGACATTTGGCCGGGAGGGACATCAGGCATACGCGGCGGCGGAGTGGCGATACGCACGTTGAGCATGATGATGCCTTTTTCTTCGGGGTAGGAGGCCATGGAATAGGCGCGCAGGATGGGTTCGTCAACTTTGGAGACGTAACGCCAGAGGTCGTGTTTGTCCCAGTCTTCGTGGTATTCCTCGGGGATGTCGAAGTCTTTGTAGTACACGGTGTGCGGCGGGGCGTCGATTTGGATGTAGCCGCCGGCACGGAAGGGGACTTCTTCGCCTTCGGGAATGGCGAGTTTGAGTTCTTTGATGAAGGTGGCTTTGTTGTCGTTGGAGATGACGGTGCATTCCCATTTTTTGACGCCGAACACTTCTTCGGGTACTTCGATGTCCATGTCGTTTTTGACGTTGACCTGACAAGACAAACGGCAGCCTTCGCGTGCTTCGCGTTTGCTGATGTGGGACAACTCGGTCGGCAGAATGTCGCCGCCACCGCTTTTCACGACAACGCGGCATTGTCCGCACGAACCACCACCACCGCAGGCGGAGGGAACGAAGATGCCTTGGCTGGCAAGCGCGCCCAACAGTTTGCCACCGGCGGGCATAGTCAGCTCTTTTTCATCATTGACTTTGATGGTGATGTCGCCTTCGCTCACCAGCTTGGATTTGGCAAACAGAATCATCAGTGCCAAAGCCAAGACGATGACGGTAAACATCACGATACCTAAAATAATTTCCATGCCGAATCCTTTCTTATAACTGGATGCCGGAGAACGACATAAACGCCATCGCCATCAGGCCGGCGGAGATGAAGGTGATGCCCAGTCCTTTAAGACCTTTGGGAGCGTCCGAATATTTCATTTTTTCGGTAATGCCCGCCAAAGCGACAATTGCCAACATCCAGCCCAAGCCCGCGCCGAAGCCGTACACGACGGATTCGCCGAAGTTGTATTCGCGTTGCGCCATAAACGAAACGGCGCCGAAAATCGCGCAGTTTACGGTAATCAGCGGCAGGTAAATACCCAGTGCGTTGTAGAGGGCGGGGAAGAATTTGTCCAAGAACATTTCCAAAATCTGCACCAAAGCCGCAATCACGCCGATGAAGGTGATGAATTTCAAGAAGGTCAAATCCACGCCTTCGACAATCGCGCCGTCTTTGAGCAGCGAGTAAACGAGTTGGTTGGCAGGGACAGACAGACCGAGTACGAAGGTAACGGCAACGCCCAAGCCGAATGCGGTGGATACTTTTTTCGATACCGCCAAGAAAGTACACATGCCCAAGAAGAAGGACAGCGCCATGTTTTCAATGAAGACGGATTTCACAAAAAGGCTTAAATAGTGTTCCATGTCTTATTTCTCCGCCTGTTCGGGTTTCCATGTGCGCAAACCCCAAATCAAAAAGCCGATGATGAAGAACGCGCTCGGTGCCAGCAGAAAGAGGCCGTTGGTTTGATACCAGCCGCCGTCCTGTACGGTTTGGAAAATGGTGTACCCAAAGAGTTTGCCCGAACCGATCAATTCACGGATGCTGGCGATGATAATCAGCAACATACCGTAACCCGCGCCCTGACCAATACCGTCCACTAAGCTTTCCAGCGGCGGCTCTTTCATGGCGAAGGCTTCGGCACGACCCATCACGATACAGTTGGTAATAATCAGACCGACGAATACGGAAAGCTGTTTGGACAATTCATAGGCATAGGCCTGCAACAATTGGTCAACCAGCGTAACCAGCGATGCAACAATCGCCATCTGCACGATGATGCGGATGCTGTTTGGAATGTAGTTGCGCACCAGCGAGATGAAGAAGCTGGAAAAACCGGTTACCAAACTGACGGAAATACCCATCACGATGGCCGTCTGAAGTTTGGTGGTAACCGCCAGCGCCGAACAAATACCCAAAACCTGCAAGGCAATCGGGTTGTTGTCGATAAAGGGTGAAAACATTAAATGTTTCAAGCGTTTCATATCAGCCATTATTGTGCTCCTGCTGATTTCAATTTATTCAGGTAGGGGATATAGCCGTTTTCGCCGAACCAGTAGTCGAACGAGCCTTGTACTCCTTTGGAAGTCAGCGATGCGCCGGAGAGTGCATCTACGCCGTGTTCTTTATCCGAACCTGCGCCTTTGCCGACGTGCAGGGCAAGTTTGCCTTGTTCGTCAAAGAGTTTTTTGCCGACGAATTTCTGTTGCCACAACGGATTGCCGATTTCGCCGCCCAAGCCCGGAGTCTCGCCTTGGTCGTAGTAGGTGATGCCGTTGATGGTGTTGCCGTCAGGTTGGATGGCGACGAAGCCGTACATGACTGACCACAAACCGTTGCCGTGCATAGGCAGGATGATTTGGCTGACTTTGCCGTCATCGCCTTTTACCAAATAAACTTCGGTGTATTTGGCGCGGCTTTTGATGCCTGCCAAATCGTCTTCGGGTTTGATTTGGATGCTTTGCGCGGGGTCTTTGGCGGCAACGCGCGCGCTAAAGTCTTTCGGCGCGTCTTTCACATATTCGCCGGTCGCCAAATCGACCACGCGTTGTTCGATGCGGTCGGCAAAGGTTTTGCTGATGTCGGTATTTTTATCGAGCAAACCAGCAACGCTCAGGATGTAGCTTTGCTTGTCCTGAACCTTTTGTTTTTCCTGCACCGGTTTCAAGCCGACAACCGCGCCCGCCACGATGACCGAGCAAATCAGGCTGACCGCCAACACCACAATCAGCGTGCCGCTGAAGCTGTCTTTATCGAATTTCTTAGCCATTGCTGCGCGCCTTTCTGCGTTTGATGTTCGCTTGTGCGACGAAATAGTCGAAAATCGGGGCAAACAGGTTGGCAAACAGAATCGCCAACATCATGCCTTCGGGGTAAGCCGGATTGACCACGCGGATTAACACGCACATCACGCCGATTAGCGCGCCGTACCACCATTTGCCGACATTGGTAAAGGAAGCGGACACGGGGTCGGTAGCCATAAACAGCATACCGATGGCGAAGCCGCCGACGACCAGATGCCAGTACCAAGGCATGCTGAACATCGGATTGGTGTCCGAACCGATAACGTTAAACAGCGAAGACATGGCAATCATACCGATCATCACACCGGCAATAATGCGCCAAGAAGCGATGCGGGCAAACACGATAAACGCGCCGCCGATTAAAAGCGCCAAAGTGGATACTTCGCCGATAGAACCGGGCAAGTTACCGATAAACGCATCCATCCAAGTGATGGGTTGATTGGTAACGGCATTTTTCAGGCCTTCTGAACCATTTGCCGCCCATTGCGCCAGCGCAGTTGCGCCGGAATAGCCGTCAACCGCTGTCCAAACGGTGTCGCCGGTAATATTGGCGGGATAAGCGAAGAACAAGAAGGCACGGCCTGCCAGCGCGGGGTTCATAAAGTTTTTACCCGTACCGCCGAATACCTCTTTCGCAACCACCACGCCGAAGGTAATACCCAAGGCGGCCTGCCACAGCGGCAGCGTAGGCGGAACAATTAAGGCGAACAAAATCGAAGTAACGAAGAAACCTTCGTTGATTTCGTGTTTACGCACGGTGGCGAACAAAACTTCCCAGAAACCGCCGACGGCAAATACGGTCGCATAAATCGGCAGGAAGTAAATCGCGCCGAACAGCATTTTGCCCAACACGCCCGCTTCAGACGACATATTGATGTCCAAAGCGTTGGCAAGGGCGTAATGCCAGTCATCGGCGATGCTTTGTTGCAGCAAATCAGGCGTCAGCGCGCCGAATGCCTGCGCGCCGACGTTGTACATACCGAAGAACATGGCGGGGAACAAAGCCAGCCACACCAAAATCATCATGCGTTTGGAGTCGAGCGCGTCGCGGACGTGTGCCGCTTTGCGCGTTACCGCACCCGATGTGTAGAAAATCGTGGCAACGGCTTCATAAAGCGCGTACCAGCGTTCGTGTTTGCCCCCGGGAAGAAACTGGGGTTCGATTTTTTCCAAAAAATGTTTCAAGCCCATGTTCAGCCTTCCTTCTCGATGGTTTCCAGCACCTTACGCAGCAACGCGCCGTATTCGTATTTGCCCGGGCACACGAAGCTGCACAAAGCCAAATCTTCTTCGTCAAGCTCCAGGCAGCCCAAAGCCTGCGCGCTGTCGCTGTCGCCGACAATCAAATCGCGCAGCAGCAGCGTGGGCAGAATGTCGAGCGGCATCACGCGCTCGTAAGTGCCGATGGGCACCATCGCGCGGTCGCCGCCGTT
Source organism: Neisseria sp. KEM232 (assembly GCF_002237445.1). NCBI lineage: Bacteria > Pseudomonadati > Pseudomonadota > Betaproteobacteria > Neisseriales > Neisseriaceae > Neisseria > Neisseria sp. KEM232. The sequence goes on along the minus strand of NZ_CP022527.1, from coordinate 2,113,895 downwards.
TTGCGCGGTGTCGAATTTGAACAGCTTGCTTTTCAGGAAATGGCCGAGCGTGGTGCGCGTGATGGAATATTTGTCGGGTTGCGGCGCAATCCAGCCCATAAATTCCTTGTTGCGTCCCTCTTCGATAACCGAAATCTGGTTGTGGTAGCGGCCGAGATAATCGTGTGCGCCGGCCGCAACCGCGCCGTTTAACACCGAGCCGGAAATCACACGGTTGTCGCCCTCTTCCAGCTCGCCCGCGCACAATTCGGACACTTTCGCGCCCAAGAGCGTGCGGAGCAAACGCGGTTTCTTCACCTGCGAGCCGCCCAAAGCCACCACACGGCTGTTGTTCAGACGGCCCGTGGCAAACAGCTGACCAATGGCAATCACGTCTTGATAACCGATGGTCCACACGGTTTTATTCAGGCCGACCGGGTCGATAAAGTGAATGTGCGTACCGCTCAAGCCCGCCGGATGGGGGCCGGAAAATTCGTGCACGGCGATATTGGCCGCGTTTTCAGACGGCACATCCGCGCCTGCCGCCTTGCACACATTCACCGTGCGCTCGGTAAGGCGGCTCAACACCAGCAGGCCGCGTTTGAAATCTTCGGCGTGCTCTTTGATGATAACGACGGGATCGGCCGCGAGCGGATTGGTATCCATCGCGTTGACGAAAATCGAAGCCGGAGCGGCATCAACAGCGGGAATTTTGCTGAACGGGCGGGTACGGAAAGCCGTCCACAAGCCCGACTGAATCAGATTGCGGCGCACCGCGTCGCCATCGAGCTTGGCCAGCTCTTCGGGCGCATAGCGGTCGAACTCGATTTCGCCGTCGCCCTCAAGCCGGATAACCACCGACTGAAACACGCGCTTTTCGCCACGGTTGATAGCGGACACCACGCCCGCCGCCGGCGCGGTGAACACCACACCCGGATTTTTCTTGTCTTCAAACAATACTTGGCCTTTTTTGACGGCATCGCCCTCTTTGACTTTCATCGAGGGGCGCATACCGGCATATTCTTCGCCAAGCAACGCGATTTCGGTAATGGCAGCACCGTCAAAGACGGTTTGTTCCGGCCTGCCCGCAATGGGCAGATCCAAGCCTTTTTTGATTCTGATCATAGGTCTGCATTACTTTTGGTAGGTTTAAAAAATACAGCAGCCGCCGACTATTCGGGTTGGCGGCATTCTTATGGCTTTGTTTTTCCGCCTGAAAACAGACGTAATGTAAAGATTGTTTACAATATAAGCCCGCCGATTTTACAGGAAGCGCCTTTTTTTTGCCATAGCGCTGCTGCTTTTTACAGCAGATTCCATGAAGAGGCCGTCTGAAAACGGCTGCGCGGCGGCGGCGGGTTTTCAGACGGCCTCTTGGCTCGGAAGCGTTCAGCGCCCGTCGAAAAACTTCTTGTAATACCGATCGATACGGCCGATGGTAACGGCGTCGGTCGGGGTCAGGATGCGCTGCTGCAAAGTCAGGCGTATCAGTTCTTCGTCTTCTTTTTCGGCTTCGGCGCAGTCGGCCGACTGGTTTTTGCGCAGATAATCGATCATCTCGGCAAGCTGGCGTTTCGCCTGTTCGAAATCGGACATGGTTTTCCCTTTTTTCTTTTCTTACGGATAAACAAATCTTACAGATAAACAAACGGCGGGTATGAAACCCGCCATAGCGTTTGAAACCGGACAAACCGGCCAATCGGATACTGATGCTCAGGCTGCCTGGATATTGGCGGCTTGCAGGCCTTTGGGACCGCTGGTTACATCAAAGGAAACTTTCTGACCCTCTTTCAGGGTTTTGAAGCCTTCCATATTGATGGCGGAGAAATGTGCGAACAGATCGTCGCCGCCTTCGTCGGGGGTGATGAAACCAAAACCTTTTGCATCGTTAAACCATTTAACAGTACCGGTTGCCATAAATTACTACTTTCTATATTGAAAAATTGATAAAACCAAGCCGGACGGGGTATTACCGTAAGACGCATTTTCCGTTTTAGAGTAATTGTCCGAGTCGGGCTTAACCGTCTTTTTACCTATGTTAAGCAATGTAGTCAAGCAATAAACGGGGAAAATCGTTTTTTCCCGGCAAAAAACGCAAAAAACAACAGTTATCGAATAAAACTGCCTGAAATTCAGGCAGTTTCCCGTATCGCTGCGTAAAGAGGCCGTCTGAAACGGGCATTGCCGCCCGTGCAGACGGCCTTGCGTTTTTCAGACGGCCTTTTCCCGCTCAATTTCCACGCCGACTTCGTGCACGTCGGGCAGGATGCCGGGCTTGACCAGCCGCACCCTCACCCACACGGCGGGAAAGTCGGAGAGCACCAGATCGGTGATGTGTTCCGCCAGCGTTTCGATCAGGAAAAACTGCTGCCCGTGCAGGCTTTCGCGCACCGCTTCGCACACTTCGCCGTAGTGCACTGTGTCGGCGATGTCGTCGCTGCCGCCGCGCGGGGGCAGGCCGATGTCGAGATCGATAACGAGCGTTTGCGGCTGCCTGCGCTCCCAGTCGTACACGCCGATCAGGGTATCGGCCTTCATGCCGCGGAGGAAGATTTTGTCCATTTTGCCGCACTCCGTTTTCGGATAGAATGCCGCGGATTTTAAAACAATACGGACAAACCATGTTTGATTTCTTGGTTGTGGCGGCGGCTTATCTGATCGGCTCGCTGTCGTTTGCGGTGATTGTGTCGAAGCTCTCGGGCATGGACGATCCGCGCACCTACGGCTCGGGCAATCCGGGCGCGACCAACGTTTTGCGCAGCGGCAGGAAAAAGGCCGCCGCGCTCACTTTATTGGGCGACGCGCTCAAAGGCACGGCGGCGGTGCTGCTGGCCAAGGCGCTGTGGGTGCCGCTCGCGCTGTCCACGCCGACCATCGCGCTCTCGGCTCTGGCAGCGCTGATCGGCCATATGTGGCCGCTGTTTTTCGGCTTTAAGGGTGGCAAAGGCGTGGCAACGGCGCTGGGCGTGCTGCTGGCGCTGTCGTGGCCGACGGCTTTGGTGTGCGCGGCGGTGTGGCTGGTTGTGGCCTTCGGCTTCCGCGTCTCCTCGCTGGCGGCGCTGGCGGCCACGCTGTTCAGCCCGGTGGCGGCCTTGCTGTTCATGCCTTATCCGTCGTGGACGGCGGCAACCGCCGCCATTGCCGTTTTGGTGCTCTGGCGCCACAAAAGCAATATCCGAAACCTGCTGGCGGGCAGGGAAGGGAAAATCGGCGAAAAGGCGCAATAAAAAGCCCCGCCGCTTTCAGACGGCCCTTTGCAGCACAGGCCGTCTGAAAGCTTTTCATATATTAGGAATCCGCCTGCCCGCAAACGTGCGGCGGAACGGGTTTTAGGGAAACCAAAATGAACAGACGTTTTTCAGACGGCCTCAAAGCCCCGCTGCTGCTGGCCGCGCTGCTCGCCCTTTCGGCCTGCGCCAAATTCCAATACCGCCCAGTCGAAACCATCGGCCGTATCGACCGCAACAGCGGCTACCGGCTGGAAACCGCCTATCAGAAAACCATTGCCGGCGACGACATGTTGGTGGTGCTGATGTTTTCCGGCGGCGGCACGCGCGCGGCGGCGCTGGGCTACGGCGTGCTCGAAGAGCTGGACAAACAGGAAATCTACGGCAGCGGCAAACGGCAGACCATGCTCGAAGCCGTCGACGTCGTTTACGGCGTCTCCGGCGGCTCGGTATTGGCGGCCTATTTCTCGCTGCACGGCAAGGACACCGTGCCCGCCTTCGAGCGCCGCTTCCTGAAACAGAACTTCCAGCGCCAGGTTTCCAAACAATTTTTCTCCTTCGCCAACCTGCCGCGCCTCACCTCGCCGGAATTCGGGCGCGGCGACCTGTTGCAGGAACAGTTTGAAAGCACCCTGTTCAAAAACACCACCTTCGGCGATTTGGCCGCGCGGCGCAAAGGCCCGTTCGCCGTCATCACCGCCACCGACATGTCGGTGGGCAACCGCTTCGAATTCACGCAGGAATATTTCGACGCGATGTGCCTCAACCTCTCCGACCTGCCGGTCGCCCGCGCCGTTGCCGCATCCAGCGCCGTGCCCCTCGTCTTCTCCCCGCTCACCCTCAACAACAACGGCGGCAACTGCGGCTACCGCCTGCCCGAACGCGTTATCGAAGCCGTCAGCGGCGAAGGCGGTGAAGACAAACTGCAACAGAAAACCCGCCTCGAAATGCTGGTGCAGAACGTCGTCACCTACCAAGACAGCAAAAAACGCCCCTACATCCACCTGCTCGACGGCGGCCTCACCGACAACCTCGGCCTGCGCAGCCTTTTAGACATCAACGAACTCTACGGCAACACCCTCTATTCCCTCATCGGCAGCCGCCGCCTGAACAAAATCGTCATCATCAACGTCAACGCGCAAAACGACCCCGCCAACGAAATCGACGCCTCCGCCAACGTGCCCGGCCTGCGCGCCGTCACCCAGGCCATCGTCGACATCCCCATCGACCGCTACTCGCAGGAAACCCTGCGCCGCTTCCGCGCCTTCGTCGACCAATGGAACGCCGACGTCAAAAGCGGCAAAAACACCGGCAAATCGGTGGACATGTATTTCGTCAGCCTCAACCTGCGCGACCTGCCCGACTCCGCGCTGCGCCGCAACGTCCTCAACATTCCCACCAGCTTCTACCTGCCCGCCCACGACGTGAACAACCTCAAAGAAGCCGGCCGCGCCCTGCTCGCCCACTCGCAGGAATACCGCCACCTGCTGCAAGACCTCGCCCTGCCCGCCCCCGCCGCCGAACCGATTCCCGAACCGCAGGTTCAAAGCAAAGACAAAACGAAAGAAGCGGCCGCAAACGCCGCCCCGCCCGAACAAAGCGCCTCAGCCGCACAGGCGCAGTGAGGTCGCACCATCATATGAAGGACAGGCCGTCTGAAAGCAAATCCGCCCCGCCGACGCCATATCCGCGTTTATGCCCCACAGGAGCGCAGACAAAAACGGTATCTCCCGTTATCAGGCCGTCTGAAAACGAAGCCCAACGAAGTTACCCCCCCGCCGCACAAACCGAAACCGCCCATGAACCATCCCGAAATCTTCATCCTCGTCGTCATCGTTCTCCAACTTTTCACCTTCGGGCTGGGGCGTTCGCTGCAATGGCTGCTCGCCCCGTTTCTGGCGCGGCGCGGCCGCATTTGGCTGATGGTGCTGGCCTTTTTCGTTTCAGACGGCCTCCTTGCCGGCCTTCTGCTGCAACTGGGTCATTTCATCTTCCGAGCCATGGCATTCTGGATGGTGCTGCTGCTTTTCGTGATGTATGCCGCCCTCGCCACCTTCCTGCTCCATTTGCTGCTGCGCCGCCTGCTGCCCGAAGCCCGCCTTGCCCGCGCCCTGCGCCTGTTCGCACCGCTGGCCGTCCTCGCCCTGTTCGCCTTCGGCCTCTACAACGCCTACACCCCCGTCGTCCGCCATCAAAAAATCGTTATCAACAAAAAACTCGCCAAACCGCTGCGTATCGGCATGGCCAGCGACACCCACCTGGGCATCCTCTTCGGCGGCCGCCAGCTCGACCGCCTCGCCGACATCATGAACAAGGAAAAGCCCGACCTCATCCTGCTGCCGGGCGATCTGATGGACGACAACGTACAAGCCTACCGCCGCGAAAATATGCGCCCGCACCTGGCCAAACTCGCTGCCCCGCTCGGCGTCTACGCCACCCTCGGCAACCACGACTTCCTCGGCGACGAGCGCGAAGTGTACGAAGAACTGGAAAAAGCGGGCATCCAAGTGTTGGCCAACCGCGCCGTCGAGAAAAACAGCCTCTTAATCGTCGGCCGCAACGACGACCTCGACAAACGCCGCCCAAGCACCCGCAAACTGTTGTCCGGCCAAAATACCGCCCTGCCCGTCATCCTCCTCGACCACCGCCCGACGCAAATCGAAGAACACAGCCGCCTGCCGGTAGACATCCAAGTGTCCGGCCACGTCCACAACGGCCAAATCGCCCCCGCCAACCTCATCGTCCGCACCCTCTACCGCCTGCACTACGGCTACGAAAAAATCGGCAACGGCCACTTTTTCGTCACATCGGGTTACGGCTTCTGGGGCATCCCCCTGCGGCTGGGTTCGCAGTCGGAAGTATGGATTATCGACGTGGAAGGGCGGCAATAGGGCGTGTTAACAATCAACATTTTGGCGGCTTTTCCGTCCTAAAACGGCATCTGCCGCGTTGAAAATACTCTCCTATGGACGCATAGGCTCACATTTTCTCCTTGCATCTGCCGTTTTATGCCGCAAAATCCGCTGCAAAAGTTAAATGTCAACACGCCCTGCCGTCCAAACATACTTTCAGACGGCCTCCCCGCAAACCGCCATGAACATCCGCAAAGCCCTGTCCAAAACCGCCGCCGTCCTTGCCGCCTATTTCGCCGCCGCCTGGATACTCTCCTCCCTTGTCTGCCGCGAAAACGAAAGCGGCGGCGAAGTCACCCTCTACCTGCACAGCAACGGCGCGCACGCCGACATCGTCATGCCGCTCACCGACCCCGCCTTCGACTGGCGCACCGCCGCACCGCCCGAACACACCACGGGCGGCAAAAACGGCGCCGCCTACCGCCACATCGCCCTCGGCTGGGGCGAGCGCAATTTCTACCTCAACACCCCGCGCTGGCGCGACCTCACCGCCGCCACCGCCCTCCGCGCCCTCAGCGGCGCCAACCAAACCCTGATCCACACCGTCTACTACACCGCGCCGCCCGCCGAAGGAGAACACACCGTCCGCTTCACCGTCTCCCGCCGCCAATACCGCCGCCTCGCCGAAAACCTCGCCGCACACTTCAAACGGCAAAACGGCCGAACCCTGCCCGTCGCCGCCGCACACTACACCGCCGACGACGCCTTCTACGAAGCCGAAGGCCGCTACCACCTCTTCAATACCTGCAACAGCTGGCTCAACCGCCGCCTCGCCGAAAGCGGCCTGCGCTCCGTCGTCTGGACACCCTTCGCCGCCCCGCTGCTCGATGCCTACCGCCAACCCTAAGGCCGTCTGAAAAACCACCCACCCCGTCATTCCCGCGTTTATGCCCCGCAGGGGTACAGGCGGGAATCTTTGCCCCGCTGCGGCAGCCCGTATTTGCGGCGGACGGTTCGGCTGACGCAAGCCCCGTCGGCACAAGCTTTCAGACAGCCTCCAAGCCCAAGCACTGCGCGGGCAAAAGGCCGTCTGAAAAAAACAGCAGGAAAGGCCGTCTGAAACCCCCGTTATTCCCGCGTTTATGCCCCGAAGGGGTACAGGCGGGAACGGCCTCTTTGGGCTACAATGCCGCCTTTTTCCGCCTTCCACCCGCCATGCACTACATCCTGCTTGCCCTGTTTGCCGCCGCCGCGCTGATACTCGGCGCCAAAGCCCATTACCGCTGGACACGTTTTTTCGCCGCCTCCCAGTTTGTTTTCCTGTTTGGCGCGATGTTTGCCGCCAGCGGCCAATGGCAGCGCGGCTTGAACTTTGCGTCTGTATTGTTTGTCGTATTTGTCCTGTTTCACCGCCTGAAAATCCACTATTACAAACAGCCGCTGCTGGTGTCCGACCTTTTTCTTGCTTTCGACTGGCGCAACTGGGAAACGCTGGCGCACTACAAAGGCGCGATTGTCGCCGTGGTCGGGCTGCTCGGCATTTTGGGCTACGCGGTTTTCTGCTGGTCGGGCGCGCCCGTTGCAGACGGCCTCTGGCGCGGCTTGGCCGCCGCTGCCGCTATCGTCAGCCTGCTTTTAATGGCGCGTTACACCAAAGACAAACGCGCGGTGCAGGTGTGGCTCGATTCGCTGCCCGACGACGGCCGCGACGTGTTTCTCAACCTGCCGATGTCCTGTCGCGGCGTGTTTTTCAAAACGCCCGAGTTTGACGGCGACGGCAATCGTTTCAAGCAGCTTTTGGAAGCGCAAAGGCCGTCTGAACAACCCGAAAAGCAGCCTGAAAACGCCCAACCCGACATTGTGATTTGTTTGCAGGAATCCACGCTCAACCCTCACCGGTTTGATTTTAAAAGCGAAAACCTGCCGCCGCTGCCCATGTTCGAGCCGCAGGCCGACACCCGTTTTGCCGCGCCGCTGCGCGTGCACACCTTTGGCGGCGGCACATGGAAATCCGAGTTTGCCCTGCTCGCCGGCCTGCCCTCCACCGATTTCGGCGCGCTCGCCAGCGGCGTGTTTTACTCCGTCGTGCCCCACATCCAAAGCGGCCTGATCCGCAACCTCAAAGCCGCAGGCTATTACTGCGTTGCCCTCTCGCCCTTTACCAAAGGCAATTACAACGCCAAAGCCGCCTACGACCATTTCGGTTTCGATTTGATGCTCCAGCCGCAAGAGCTCGGCTACCCCGCGCCTTTGAGCAAAAACCTGTGGCACATCGGCAGCGACGAAATGCTGCAATACGCGCAGATGATTTTGGACAAACGCCATCCCGCGCTGCAAAACATCACCCAGCCGATGCTGGTGTATGTGCTCACCATGAAAGAACACGGCCCCTACCGCGCCGACACGCCCAACCATTACCGCTTGGTTGCAGACGGCCTGCCCGAAAAATCCATCGCCTGCCTGAACGACTACGCCGGCCGCATCGCCGCGCTCAACGACGCCACCGAAGCCTTCAACTCATGGCTGCACACGCGCGGGCGCGATTTCGTGTTTGCCTACTTTGGCGATCATCAGGCCAACTTTGAAACCGCCACCCCGCCCAAGAAAGGCCGTTTCGCCAACCCCGATTACGTGACCCAAGCCGCTATCCGCAGCAGCCTTGACTGCACGCCGCAAGAGCAGCCTGAAATCCTCGATCTCGCCTTTTTCGGCGGCCTGATACTCGAAGCCGCCGGCCTAAGCCCGCAAGACAACTTCATGCGCGCCAACACCGCCATGCGCCGCTTATCCGGCGGCGGCTTGGAAGACTGCGCCGACAAAGGTCTGCTGAACGACTACCGCGACTATCTTTACCGGCATATCAAAATCAGCGGTTAGGCCGTCTGAACAGCAGCAAAAGGCCGTCTGAAAACCTGATTGGGCTTTCAGACGGCCTTTTGGTTCTCTCTAAAGTCTGTTTCATGCAAGCGCCATAGACAAGCCCCCGCCGCCTGTGTACCATCGCCCGCTCTTTTTCAGACGGCCTCAGACAGGACAACCATGCAGACCACCACCGATTTCGACTTGGTTTTATTCGGCGCCACCGGCGATCTGGCGATGCGCAAACTGCTGCCCGCCCTCTTCAATGCCCACGCCGCCGGAGCGCTGCACCCGCAAGGACGCATCATCGGCGTCAGCCGCAGCCGCCTCAGCCGCGACGCATACCTGGACAGAATCCGCGAAGAAAGCAAAATCCCCTTCGGCCAAATCACGCCCGAACAATGGGCATCGTTTGCCGCACGCATCAGCTACCTGCCGCTGGACATCGCCGAGGCACACGACTTTGCCGCGCTCTCCGCGCAAACCGCGCAGAAACCGCACGCGGCCGTCGTCATTTATCTGGCGACCGCGCCCAAATTCTTCACCCAAGCCTGCCGCCATCTGGCACAGGCGGGGCTGAACGGAGAAAACGTCCGCATCGTGCTGGAAAAACCGCTGGGCACCGACCTTGCCTCCTGCCGCCGCATCAATGACGACGTTGCGCAATACTTCTCCGAACGGCAGATCTACCGCATCGACCACTACCTGGGCAAAGAAAGCCTGCAAAACCTCACCGCCCTGCGCTTTGGCAACACCCTGCTCGAACCGTTGTGGAACGGCGAGCATATCGCATCCGTAGAAATCACCGCCGCCGAGCGCCTCGGCGTCGAAGAGCGCGGCGAATCCTACGACACCGTCGGCGCCCTGCGCGACATGGTGCAGAACCACATCATGCAGATGCTCTGCCTCACCGCCATGGAGCGCCCGAAAACCCTGTCCGCCGACGACGTGCGCGACGCCAAGCTGCAACTCATCCGCAGCCTCAAACCCCTCAACCCCGAACGCGACGCCGTGCGCGGCCAATACACCGCCGCCGACGGCTGCAAAGGCTACACCGAAGAACACAAAGTCGCCCCCGACAGCCACACCGAAACCTACGCCGCCCTGCGCTGCCAAATCGACACTCCCCGCTGGGCGGGCGTCCCTTTCTACCTGCGCACCGGCAAACGCCTCGACACCCACACCGCCGAAATCGCCCTCACCTTCAAGCCGCTTTCAGACGGCCTCTTCCCCCCGTTTGCCAACCGCATCGTTATCCAACTGCACCCCGACGAAACCGTCCACCTGCACTTCGCCGTCAAAACCCCCGGCCGCAGCGACAGCCTCTCCCCCGCCGAAGCCGTCCTCCCGCCCGCCGCAAGTGCCGCTCCCCGCCCCGGCGCCTACGAAACCCTGCTGCTGGAAGCCATTGCCGGACGGCAAAACTTCTTCAACCGCCGCGACGAACTCGAAGCCGCCTGGGCATGGCTCGACCCCGTTCTCAAACACTGGGCGCAAGACCCCGCCCCGCCGCACCCCTACCCCGCCGGCAGCCGCGGCCCCGCCGCAGCCGACAGACTCATTGCCGCCGACGGCAGGCAGACGGGAGACTGACGCACTTTCAGACGGCCTCCGCGAAAAGGCCATCCCCGCCTGCATCGTGCGAGGATGACGTTCCTGAAAACGCAGAAAGCCGATACGGCAGGCCGGCAATCTTCTTTTGCGCCGCACCGGTTCGCCACAAAAGGCCGTCTGAAAAGCCTGCAAACTTTTCAGACGGCCTGAAAGTTGATATGGGTAAAAACACAAACCTAAAAACACTACCCTATATATTTTCGGATAGCAAAAAACTGCCGATGATTTTTATATATTAAAGAAAACAACCACAAGACAAACACTCAGCCCCTGTATAAAAAACCGCCTGAAAAGTTTACAAACTTTTCAGGCGGTTTCACTTACTCACATATCACCTATTAAAAGATTTCACGCCAGCTAACTCGGCGGATAGGCGGCCGCGGCAAGTTTACTTTGAGTACATTAGTTTTACCGTCTGGCGTTTTATAAACCATTACATTATGTACAACACCACTAGAATCCGTTACTTTCAAAAGGCTGACAGTACCATTAGCACCCAACAGCGCTGCGATCGGTCCTGTTCCTTGTTTATAGTAATCAACAATACCCGAACCTGTACTACTCAATAACGGATAAGTAACGCCCGATGAGCTAACGGTATCGCAAGAAAGGAGAGGAGAGCTTCCATCGATGTAGCTATTCACAATCAGATATTTACCATTGCTCAAATATGGGCTGTAAATAATCTGTTCATATTGAGTAACTAGTTGTCCACCTTCCCTGTACGTCTTAGTACCCAAATCCATATACCAGCCATGCTGTTTAGTCCAATCCACCTTATTGGTGCTCAGTGTTTTGGAATCGTGAGTCTCACCATTGGCATCGGTAAATGCTTTTGTTGTAGTGCTAACTGTTTGCTGCTGAAGCTGGTTATGACCAATGATATTAACCGGAGCAAACTTCACAGCAGTCCTGTCGCGCAAACCATATAAACTTTGCGTTCCTTTTGCATAAGAAGCTTTTTTCTCCAAATAACCTTCTTGGCGATGACCTGTACCGAAATTTAAAACTGGATCACCACCTGTACCATTATCAGTACTTACAACAATTTTCGTAGTAATCGGCTGTCCGGTACGTGTCGTAAAGATTTTTTCTGCTTTACCTACACTATCGGTTAAGTCGAACCTCCATACATTGCCTTTTAAGTCACCGGCATAAGCATAGTCATAAATCAAATCGCCATCGACATCTGTCGGCGTCACATAAGCAATACCATTAGGAGCATCGGCTGTTCCACCAACATTGGTACTGATGAAACGGAAGCTTGGCACACCCGTTTGCTTGTTAATCGACATTACATAGATACCGGCAGGTCCTGCAGAAGGAGTACAGTTACCATTTGTTGCATCCTCTTTCGAACACCAGCCATTACCGAACACCGCTCCCCAAGTACCATCATGGAAGCGTCCGAATACCGGCGTACCATAAGTATTACCCAAGTTCGACCAAACCCCACCGCTAGTATTGGACCATTCTCCGATAACATTTGCAGCAGAGAATTTATCAGGTTCAGTAATGTCTAATGCATATACGGAACTGCCACCGGCACCCAAACCGCTTAACAACCATGTGTGCCATTTGCCGTTGTAATACACATCTCCCGTTGCAGGAGAGGCATCATTGTAGAAATTATGGCCATAATGAGAATGTGAAAAATCAAGTGAATCATTCCCTTTATTATGCATTCTCTGCAAAACAGAAGACGGCATAAAGGCAAACAACTCCTGACCATCATTATTTCGGGTATCAAATTGTCTGCTCGAATTATAATTACCGCTGCGGAAAGCATGTAAGAAGCCGTCATTCGATCCGGCATACACGGCATTTACTCTACCATAATTCTGATCAGCAAAATCGCGATAGTCTTTTTCATCTCCAACAGCATTTCCACGGCGATCATTCCATATGCGGTGATAATTCATATTGGAAGGATAACCCACCCATACTGGGCTGGAATTAATAATATCGCCTAAAACGCTATTTCTAACGCGGAATTGACCAACGCCTACCCGAACCTGTTCTTGGCTGCGGTCACCTTTTATATAGTCCAGACGTTGTTGGCCAGTTGTTTCGGTTTCGCCAGTAGAATACAAACTTGCTTTTTGAGCTTGAGTAAGATTTCCCCACTCCAATGATGTTCCTGCCACACCATTCCAAGTAAAGAATTTCCTAGAAGTCTGTTTAGGCGTATTGGCCACATTGGTTTCTTTACAAGCACCTCCATTCAGATTGCAAGCAGCATCCCAGTTGGCTTTTCCATTCACGCCGAATTTAGCATTGTCCCCCGTTCCACTATGAACAAAGGTTCTCGCCAACAACTGACCTGACCAATCATACGGGTTGTAAAGCGAAAGATAAACCTGCGTGTCACTCACTACTTTTGCATTTGGCAAGTTTACACTAGCACTACCTTCCGATTGCGTACTGGGCGCAGCCTTAAAGCAGGTGACTTCATGGTTATTATGTGATCCACCTGTTGAGCCTACGAAGGCAAAACGGAATGCCCGAGGCAAAGCACCATTGGTAGACGCCAAGTCCCTATCTTTAATAACTGTCTGGTATTCACCGCCATTCCAGCTATATTGGACAGTACCCTTGTTATCAGGAGTAATTTTGATTCTATATTGAATAGGCACAGCAGTAGACCGACTTTTCGTATTAGTCCACATATAGACGGGCAAACGTTTGCTATCAATATATTCGTAATTGTATAACTTACGTTTAGGATCTTTAGAGTCTGCGGAAAGGGTAATATTGCTCTTTATATGACCTGGTAGAAACGTTGGGGTAATTGTCAGCGTCCCCGTACGACACATACTTTTCAACCAGTTTTTATTATTATCATTGTTTGGCAGATTATGGCAGCCAGAAGCATCACACCAACCACGCTGATTAGCACTCAATGCTGGCTCCGTCAGATTCGGAGTTGGATTACGAGTCCAAAAATATTTAAACTTGTTTCCTTCCCAAGCACGCTTCCAGTCATTCAGTTTACTTGTTGGCACAGTACCCCAACCGTTCACCCTATAAAGATCCCGTAAAAAATCGCCGGACAGCATATAGTTGATATTGGTTTTACCTGCACCACGAATACCGATAGCATTAAATGATCCATTGGGATATTTGAATTCCGGATATCTTCCTTCATCCCTAGCATCTACCCAACTTCCATCTTTCCGCTTACCCACGCCTGTACTGGTACTATCTTGAGGGCCATTGACGAAGTTACCGAATTCATCCATACCGATGGCCAAATATCCGCCATCCACACCACTATAAATCGGGTTATCGTTGGCACAGGTATAGCCCAATGATCCACCATTCGCACCAATGCTGACAGGACGATCTGCATCTAACAAATAAA